>JAGAYQ010000001.1 GCA_017940445.1 Pyramidobacter sp.
ACGCTGAGATGCCTGAAAGGCACTCTTTTGCCGCCGGACACTTTGCGGCCGCCTTTGGATTCAAAAGCGTTTTTCGGGTGGATCCAGCAGCTTTCGCCGTTTCCGCCTTTCGCCTCCCACACACGCTTGCCGCCCTTGGACGTCGCATAAAAGTAATACTCGAAAACAGGGCTGTAGTCCCTGAGCTTGATCGTCCTGCTCTGGCCGGGTTCGACGGCGTACCAGCCCTTTGAAAAATCGCCGGAGCTCTCCCCTCCGGTCGAAACGCCCGCGATGGCGACAAAGACCTTTGCGTCTGTCTTGTTCGTCAACGAAACCGACAGTTTGTCGGCAAGGGCCGCTCCCGCCAAAAGAGACGCCAGCGCGCAGGCCAGCAGGACCGCAAACAGCTTTTGCTTCACGTTTTTCATGTTTTTTTCCTCCTTGTACGATTCAATATGTTCTTTTCCGAATCACAGGAATGTCCTTGATCCACAAACACAGATTATTCTTTTCTGACCGATTTGTCGTCACCCTTAAGGGGTGATTTTTTTCACGTGCCGTTCAGAATATGAAAAAGCCCGAAACGTTCTTCACGTCTCGGGCTTTTTTGCTCGTATTTCATTGTCCGGCGATGCGCTCAAGGGCGGCGCGCTTGTTGCGGTCCGTGCCGCTGATGCCCAGTTTTTCGTAGGCGCGGCGCAGGTGCGTTTTCACCGTGTTTTCCGACAGGTGCAGCCGATCCGCGATCTCGTGTCCGCTCAGGCGCTGGGCGGCGAGCGCGGCCACGTTGCGCTCGCGGTCGGTCAATCCTTCATCCCATCTGGCGGGGAAATGCTCTCGCAATATCGCCGCGCGCGACGCCATAAAGCGCTCGGTCAGGCGGAGAAGGGGGCGCCGGTTGTCAACGCTCTGTTTTATGTCGTCCCACAGGCAGCTCAGCTGCGGGGCGTTTTCAGCAAACGGCAGCCACAGCCGGTCGGGCGCAGCCAGCGCCAGGGCCGTTTTCAGTTCGCGCACGGCTGCGTCGCGGCGGTCGAGGCCCGCGCAGGCGCCCGCCTGGTGGATGTGCAGATAGATGGCCGGCAGCAGGGCGTGCTGCTCTTCAAAGAGCGCTTTTCGCCGTTCGCCCGAGGCGATCAGCTGCGCAAAGTCGCCGTGGGCAAGCCGCACCTGGTCGCGCACGGTCAAAAACGACGGCCAGGCCGGGCCTTTGAGGGAAGCAGCCGCCGAATCGGTCACCCACTCGGGGGCAAGTTCCGGCCGGCCGAGCAGGGCAAAGCACCAGGCTTCACACATGTCGGCCGCCGTCAGCAGAAAGAGCTGTCCCGCTTTTCTCAGCGCTGTGCGAAGATCTTCCACGCGTTTTTTCATTCGCGCGTAATCGCCCTCCAGCAGGTCGATCCTCGCATCCAGGAACGCAGCAGCCGCCAGGATGCTGTGCTGCTGTTTCTCCTCTGCCGCCTCAACGGCACGAAGACAGCTGATCTTCGCGCCGTTGAGGTCGCCGCGCATCAGGCAGGTCTCGCCGGCAAAGACGTGTTCGGCGCCGCGTCCGTGGCCGTCGGAGATGCGCTCGTACCAGGGCATGCAGTCGCGCATCTGAGCGTTTTCCTCGTCGAGGGCGCCGCTGTCGCGGTGATACAGCGACAGCACGGAGGGCGCGCCAAAAGTCCAGGGGCTTTTCAGGTCGAGGCAGCGAGTGGGGCGCGTCATCAGCTCGCCGGCCCGCCGCTGGAAGGCGCTCATGCCGGTGATGCTGTTGAACTGCAAAAAGCTGAGCAGCAGCTGGCTCTCGCCCAGATAGTTGTTCCGCTCCTCTTCGCTCATGCTCGTGCTCTGACGCGTGACCTCAAGCAGCAGATCGTTCATGCGCATCATTTCAGGGAACGCGCCGACGGAGAAGCATCCCATCGTCAGCACGAGGATGGCCTCCGGGTGCGCGCGCAGCATCTCGACGGGACAGTTTTCGCACAAGTCGATGATGGCGTCGTGCTGCTCGCCGTCGAGCGAGTTGCCCCTGTCGGCGACAAGTGCGCGCAGCAGGCCCTCCCAGTCTTCCGCTTTTCGGTACTCGCGCATGGCCTCAAGGCATTCGCCCTGCCGCAGATACCAGTCGCCAAGCCGTGCGCTAAGCGTCCGCCGCTCGTGCTCGGGCCGCTGCGACAGGTGCGAGCGCACGCTTTGCAGCAGCATGTTGTGACAGCGGTACAGTCCGTCCTCGCTGACAGTGATAAAGGCGTTGTTCTCCGACAGCGCGGTGAGCAGCTCGCCCGCGTCGTCGCCGCCGCGCAGAGCGCGCCAGAGGAAATCCGCCTGAGAGAGCGTGAACTCTTCGGCAGCGCTGCAGCAGAGCAGAAAATCGCGCTGGCGCTCCGATAGCGGCTCCAGCATGACCTGATCGATCAGGGCGAAGACGTTCGGCGCGTCAAAGCCCCAGCCGCCGCCCTGCGATCGAGAGCGTAAAAACAGGTAGATCAGGCTGATCCATCCCTCGCTGACCTGCATCATCTTCGCCGCGTCGCGCTCGTCCAGCGGCACGCCGCAGCGAGATACGTACTGCATCATCTCCGTTTCGCTGAGTGCGAGATCGGTCATGCGGATCTCGCACAGATGGCGGCCCAGACAGAGCTGCTCCGGCCGGGTGAGGATGCGGTTGCGAGACAGAAGCACCATGTGAAAGCCTTCAAGCCCCTCAGGCAGAAACGAGAGAAAACAGCTCAGCGCGCCGGGCGGCAGCAGGTGCACGTCGTCAAGCACGCACCACACCGGCGCTTCGCAGGCAGAGCGGTGTTCCTCCCACAGGTCGGCGATCAGGCCGCAGCCGCGCAGGTCCTGCGGAAAGCCGGCCTCGCGCAGATGCTCTGCCAGCGTCGGGTTGCGCTTGGCCAGCAGGCGGCAGAAGCCGCGCCACAGGTCGTTCACGCTGTCGCTGAAGACGCTCTGACGCAGGACGACGGCTTCGGGATGCTCGCGCTTCATGCGGCCCTGCCAGCAACGGATGGCCGTCGTCTTGCCGTAGCCCATCGGCGCCACCACCGTGGTGACTTCGCTTTCCTCGATCTCCGTCAGCCGTTTTGCCAGACGCTCTGTGATAAAGATGTCGTTCAAGTGTTCGTACATGAGAAGATACGCCCTTCCGTCCCCGTCCGCTCCCGATGCGGTCCATTCGTTTGCCGTGTTCCTGGTGCAGCTTTATTTTAATTTATCATCTCAAAGTTTAAAGCGCAAGACTCGACATCGCGATTCGATAAAAAATCAGGCCGAAAGCGAAATCCGCAGTGCGGAGCCGCTTTCGGCCTGATATTTTTATTCTATGACAGTCGGCAGATCACGAACTGCTCTTCGTCGCCGCGCCGACGCCGACCACGTCGCTGACAGGTACGGAAAAGACAAATCCCTTGTCGGGTGACTTTTCGCCGAGGGCCGCGCCGACGGCGTTCATCACAGCCAGTTTTTGCGGCCGTTCGACGACGATGGCCAGGATCTCCAGTTCGTCATACAGCTTGAGGCCAAAGAAGCTCTCGGTGTTTTCGTCGCTCGCGCCGCGGCCTTTCAGCACGGTGCCGCCCTGCGCGCCGGCCG
>JAGAYQ010000225.1 GCA_017940445.1 Pyramidobacter sp.
CGGCAAGTTCCTGCGCTTCTGTCTTGACTGCGGCGAGCTCGTCGTCCATCTGCGCATGACGGGCGTGCTGATGGCCTGCCCGCCCGACTTTCCGGCAGAGCCTCACACGCGCGCCGTGCTCGACCTCAGCGGCGGGATGCAGCTGCGCTTTGCCGACGTGCGGCGCTTCGGCCGTCTGTGGCTGATCGATTCGGGCGAGGTCGACGACTTCACGGGCATGGACCGCCTGGGAGCCGAGCCGTTCGATCCCTGTATCACGGGCGCGTGGCTGAAGGAGCGTCTGGGCCGTTCGTCCCGGGCCGTCAAGACCTGTCTGCTCGATCAGACGGCCGTGTGCGGCATCGGCAACATCTATTCCGACGAGATCCTCTTTGCCGCGCGCATCCATCCGCAGAGGCCCGCCCGGTCGCTGACGGCGCCTGAATGGAAGCGCCTGGCGCAGACGACGCGGGAGCTGATGTCGTTCCATGTGGAACAGACGCGCGCGTCGCCGGAGGAATATCTGCGCACGCGCGGACGCGAATACCGCAACACGCCGTTTCTGCGTGTCTACGGCCATGCCGGCGAAGCGTGCCCGGCGTGCGGAACGAAGCTGGAGCGCGCTGTCATCGGCGGCCGGTCGTCCGTCTACTGCCCCAAATGCCAGATGCGGCGTGCGGAGCGTGACCGGCCCTGATGGAATCATACTGTTTTTCGTTAAAACGGCTAATGTTTTTAGCCGTTTTATAGCGCCGAAGGCGCGTCGAAAAACGCATGAGACGGCGTGGCGCCTGCAAGGCGCCGACTGCCGCGCCCGACTTGCGACGCACAGCTCGTCCTTTAGGGGGCGCGGCCTCGCGATTTGCTTTTTAATCGCGAAAGAGTATCAAAAGAGTTTTGCTGTATTTCTGCATCACGAGAAAATGGAGGAGTCCGAGTGAAAAAGTTTTTTCTGTGCGTCCTGATCCTGCTGCTGACCGCCGGCGGCGCGCTTTGGCTGTGGCTGCGCTCTTCGCCGTTCGGCCGGCCCATGTCGCCGCAGCGCCTGGCACGGATCAAAGCGTCGCCAAACTGGAACGGCGGGGCGTTTTCCCGCGTCGAGCCGGCGGAGATCATCACGGCTCAGAGTCATGACGGCCTGCTGAAAGCGTGGTGGAAGTTCTTCACCGCCGAGTATCCCGACCTGACGCCTTCCCGGCCGCTGCCGTCGAAAAAGACGGACCTCAAAGCGCTGCCGGCAAATCGCGACGCGCTTGTCTGGATGGGACACTCCAGCTTCTTCCTGAAGCTGAACGGAAAGAACATCCTTGCCGATCCCGTCTTCTGCGGCTATGCCTCGCCCGTGCCGTTCATCGGCAGGGCCTTTCCCGGCACCGACGTGTATGCCCCCGGCGACCTGCCCGAGATCGACGTGCTCGTCATCTCGCACGAGCACTGGGACCATCTCGACTATAAAACGCTCTCCGCGCTGCGGCCGAAGATCAGGAATGTCGTCTGCGGCCTGGGCCTGGGCGAGTACTTCGAGATGTGGGGCTTCGACCCGAAGATCATTCACGAGGGCGACTGGCACGAGGCGTTCGACTTCGACGGGCTGACCGTGCACCTTCTGCCCGCGCAGCACTACGCGCAGCGTCTTTTCAAGCGCGATCAGACGCTGTGCGCGTCGTTTGCCTTCATCACGCCGCAGAGGCGTGTGTACTACACCGGCGACAGCGGCTGGGCGAAGCATGTGAAGGAGATCGGGGAGAAGTTCGGCCCGTTTGATCTCGTCATCGCCGAAAACGGCCAGTACAACGACGACTGGCGGCACATCCACATGTTCCCCGAGCAGACCGCCCGCGCCGCGGCCGAGCTGTGGCACGCGAAAAGCCTTCTGCCCGTGCACAGCGGCAAGTTCGCGCTGGCCCGCCATCCCTGGTACGAGCCGTTTGAACGCCTCGCCTCCGCCCTTGACGGCACGGGCGTGAGGCTGCTCACGCCCGTGATCGGCGAAGCCGTGCACCTCGACGAGCCGGAGCGCGCGTTTGCACCGTGGTGGCGCGTTTGCAAGTAAAACGAGTCTTGCTAATCGGTTAGAAAAAGTGTTCGACTTCAAAGTATAGGAGTGTGAGTATTATGCGAATTACAGTTGCCGTGCCTTGTTACAATGAAGCGCTGACTATAGCGAAGGTTGTTCAAGATTTCAAACGTGAACTTCCTGAATCGAAAATTGTTGTGCTTGACAACTGTTCGAGCGACGGTAGCGGTGAATTGGCAAGGGCAGCTGGGGCAGAGGTTTTTCCAGTAAGAGAACAAGGAAAGGGCAATGTTGTTAGAACGCTTTTTCGCAATTTTAATTCTGACGTTTACGTCCTTGTCGATGGTGACGATACCTATCCTGCTGAAGCTGTTCATGAGCTGATGAAGCCTATCGTCTGCCACGAGGCAGACATGACTGTCGGTGATCGGCTTAGCAATGGCACCTACACGAACGAGAATAAAAGGCTATTCCACAACTTTGGCAATGTACTCGTTTGCAGACTCGTAAATCTTTGTTTTAATAATAACCTTAACGATATTATGAGCGGGTATCGCGCCTTCAGTCCTCGCTTTGTCCGTAGTGTACCGATTCTTAGCAGCGGTTTTGAAGTTGAGACGGAAATGACAATTAACTGCCTCGATAGACGTCTTCCCATAATTGAAATTCCTGTTGAGTACCGCGACCGCCCGGCTGGAAGTTTTTCAAAGCTGAACACGATTAAGGACGGGGTTCGTGTGTTGAAGACGATTGTGAGAATACTGAGGGACTATCGGCCGTTGATGTTCTTTGGATTTTTATCACTAGTAGCTTTTTTACTCGGAATTGCGTCTGGTGTGCCAGTAGTTTATGAATTTTTGCTGACCGGCTGGGTTTCTCATGTGCCTCTGGCAATTTTGGCAACGGGATTGATGGTTGTTTCTGGATTACTGTTAACATGTGCGTTAATCTTGAATACGCTTGTAACGCATGAAAGACAGCGCAATGAAACAATGATTCTTCATGATCGGAGGAATTAATATTGAAAGGGATAATTGGGGTTGGTAAGCTCCTGTTGCTTATGGTCGTGTTGATTGCTGTTTATGTATTGTGTCTGTACACTGCCTACTTGATTCCTGATGCGATGATTTCTGGACGTGTTAATCATGAAATTAAAGTGCTTAATGATTTGGAATCTGGGGAAATAAGAAATATCTACCCCAAACTTGGGCTGGGCCCACGAACACAGCTTGATTTATTTACTGACCGTGTAATGCTTCAACAGACAGTGCAAAAAGCTGACGGTGTCCTTGCAAAAGCAATGATTCCTAATTATGCACGTTATTGGCACGGCTACCAGATCATCCTCAGACCCCTTATGCTCTTCACGTCACGGCGTGGAATTTGCCTCCTGTTTGGGCCTCTTATTGCCGCACTTGCTTGGACTGCTGTGAGCACGATAGGGAAAAGCATCGGCGCAGACGGCGCTCTTGTTTTTGCCTTTTCGCTCGCGATGTCTTATTGCTGGTCAGCGCCGTTATCGATGCAGTATATGAATGTTTATATTCTTAGTTTTCTCGGCATTTTTCTTTGCCGCTCCGTGAAGAGTACAGCTACGCTCTTTACAGTACTAGGATCGTTAGTAAATTTTTTTGATTTTCTGACGTTTCCGCTTCTGACTCTGTTGTTTCCTCTTACGTTCCTTTTACTTTGGCAAATGCAACGTGAGGATTATTCGCTCAAGTTGGGGTTATCTTTTTGGGCGGAAGCGACGTTTTGCTGGGGATGCGGCTACGGTTTAACTTGGGTCGCGAAGTGGATCATTGGTAGTTTGGTGCTTGGACAATCGGTGCTCAGGAGCGCGTTGAATGCAAGTATATTTAGAATTGCTGGAAATGCCGCATATCCAGTCAGCCATTACAAAGCGATACAAAGAAATTTGCGTGCGTTATTGTTGAATATTGCGCCAGAAGGGTGGCTCATTGCCTTTGTGATTTGCATCCTTTTCCTCGAACACAGGAATATGGTGCCACATAATTGGTATGGTGAGTTGTTAGGACGTCTAAAGGCGCGCAAGGATAAGATCATGCCTTTATTTCTAACTGCAATGATTCCATATATCTGGTATTTTATCCTGGCAAACCACTCCCAAATCCATTATTGGTTCACCTTTAGAAATCAGGCAGGGACGATTTTTGCTCTGGGCGGAGCGGCGCTGATCCTCTGTGACGATTTAGGTGGAAGTCGTTTGAAAGAACATGTAAAAGTGCATTGGAAAGGTATGTCGGCGTTGCGAAAAACGCTGAGCCTCATTGTCATCGCTTTTCTGTTGTGGTGTTAAAGGTAAGCAACGCAACAGAGTAAAGGTTTAAAGCATGAAAAAAACTAATGACAACACATTCATGAGCGGCGCGCTTGACGGGATCGTCGTCCTTGATTTGACGCACCTCGTTGCCGGGCCGTACTGCGCGATGGTGCTGGCCGATCTGGGCGCGGAGGTGATCAAGATCGAGCGTCCCGGCGGGGCCAGCGAGCGCGCTCTGGAGCCGTTCGTGAACGGCGTGAGCGCGTTCCACCTGACGCTGAACCGCAACAAGCGCAGCGTCACGCTCGACCTGAAAAGCGAAAAGGCGCGGGCGGCGTTTTTGAAGATGGCTTCGCAGGCCGATGTGGTGCTGGAAAACTTCCGTCCCGGCGTGATGGAGAAGCTGAGGCTGGGCTGGGAGGCGCTTTCGGCCGTCAATCCGCGGCTGGTCTTCGCGCGGCTGTCGGGCTTCGGCCAGACGGGACGCAGCAGCCGCAAAGCCGGCTACGATCTCGTCATGCAGGCCAGGAGCGGTCTGATGGCGGCCACGGGATTTCCCGGACAGCCGCCCACGCGCAGTGCCGCTTCTGTCAGCGACATGACCGGCGCTCTGTCGTGCGCCCTGGGCATCCTCGCCGCGCTGCTGGCCCGTGAGCGCACCGGGCGGGGGCAGGTGGTGGACGTGGCGCTGCTCGATTCGCTCGTCGCCGCCATGTCGTCGATCAGCCTGCTGTACTTCGCCACCGGCAAAAATCCCGAGCAGATCGGCAACCGCGACACGTCGACCTATCCTTATGATTCGTTCCCGGCCAGGGACGGCACGGTCGTCTTCGGCACGTCGGGCGACGCCAGCTGGGCCAGCCTGGCGCGCGTGATGGGACGGCCCGAGCTGGCTGGATCGCCGCGATACCGTCACATCGCCGACCGGCTGAAAAATCAGGACGAGCTGGCGGCGCTGATCGGGCAGTGGACGCGCGGTCTGACCTGCGCGGAAATCTGCGCGCGGCTTGACGAAGCGGGCATCTCCTGCGCGCCTGTGCTGAACACTGAGCAGATGAGCGCTGATCCGCACCTGGCGGAAGACCGCGGCATGTTCCCCGCCGTGCCCGCGCCGGGCGGCGGACGCTTCACCGTGACGGGGCCGCACATCAGGCTGAGCGAAACGCCGCCGAGCGTGCGCACGCCCGCACCCGAAGCGGGCGCCGACAGCGAAGCCGTTTTCGCCCGCTTCGGCCTGAGCGCGGAGGAGATCGCGGAACTGCAAAATCCAAAGCCGGCACAAAGGCCCTAATACTGTTTCGCGATTAAAAAGCTAATCGCGAGGCCGTGCCCGCTTGGGGCATGACCGTGCGGTGAGCATTTTCATTTCGTATTCGTACCGCGGGCGAGGGGGAGACGCCCATGCCCTGCCAATACAGGACAGGAGGATACTTTTTATGAAGCAGGCAATCATTCTCGGCAACTTCATCACCATGGACGAAAAGAGACCGAGTGCCCGCGCAGCACTTGTCAAGAACGGTGTATTTGCCTATATCGGCGATCCGGAAAAAGCCGCAGAACTTGCCGATGCGGACGCCGCGGTGCTTGATTACGGCGAGAACTTCATCTATCCCGGATTCCTCGAATCCCACTGTCACGGCCATTTGGCCGGCTACCGCGCCATCGGGCAGGCGAACCTGATGCCGGTCGGCTTGACGGACTATGCGCAGTACCGCGAGATCATCAGGGAATTCATAGCCAAGAACCCGCAGCGCACGTTCTACCTGGCGGCAGGGTGGGTGGAAAACGAGGAGTACGTCAGCAAGGCGTATCTTGACGAGATCTGCGCCGATAAGCCGCTCATCATGCAAACCAACGGCGGACATTCCATGCTTCTCAATACCAAGGCGCTGGAGTGGGCGGGCATCGACGCGGCCTACGCGAAGAAATGCAGCTATGAGCAGGTGCATGTGGATGCCAATGGCGAACCTGACGGCTACATCTGCGAAGGTCCCGTGTTCGAGCTTGTGCCGAAGCTCCCCTCATCTGTAGAAGAAATCAAGGAATATCTGCTCGCGTGGCAGGAGTTTGCCCTGAGCAGCGGCTTTACCGCCGTCAGCGATGCCGGCGCGGAGATCGTCCACCCGGACGCCCCCAGGGCTTATCATGAGCTGGAGCAGGAAGGCAAGCTGAAGCTGCGCACGTATGCCTATATGTATGTGCTCGACAATGTCGAAAGCCCGAAGGCGGAGATCGCCCGCATCGCTGCGCAGCGCGCCGAGCTGAGCGGCGAGTATTTCCACATCGTCGGCGCCAAAGCGTTCCTGGACGGCGTGACCGAAGCGCACACGGGCTGGCAGAATCAGGATTACGCGGATCAGCCGGGCTATCACGGAGTGGAGCGTTTCAACGATCACGACAAGATGGTCGAGCTGATTACTGAGGCCAATAAGGAAGGGCTCTCCGTCCATGTCCACTCTGAGGGGGGCGGCGCCACTCATTTCATGCTGGGCTGCATCGAAGATGCGGAGAAGATCACCGGCAGCAGGGATCAGCGCAACGTGCTGGCCCATCTGCACTTCGTGACCGAAGAGGACATCCGCCGCATGGCGGCAACCGGTTCCATACCGGCAGTTCCGCCGTTGTGGACGCCGGAGGTCACCGGCGTGTATGACCTGGAAGTCTCGTATGTCGGCAAGGAACTGGCAGAGAACTCGTATCCCATCAAGTCTTTCTTTGATGCGGGCGCCAATGTGGTCTTCCATTCCGACTATCCGGTTTCGCCGCTGATGAACGTTCAGTACAGCATATACACGGCGGAAAAACGCTCGTATCCCAAGGAAGTGCTCGGCGGAGCCGACAAACCGCACAATATCAAGGAAGCTGTCACCCGCGAGCAGTCGCTGCGCGCCATGACCATCAACGTTGCCCGTCAGTGGCATCAGGAGCATCGCATGGGCTCTGTCGAGTTTGGCAAGATCGCCAACATGGCTGTCTTTGACTGCGATTTCCTGCATGACGATCTGGAGAAGGTGGCCCAGGCCCGCCTCGTTGCCACCATCGTGGACGGTGAAGAAGTTTATCGAGCGCAGGATTCGAATTCTTGAAGTACATATAACGAGACGCTGTTTAATCTGTCACAGCGCTCTTTCCCCTGAACAGCGCACACAAAAAACGGACATCGCCGCAAACGTCGCGACGGTGTCCGGTTTTTTTATGCTTGATTTATTCTTCGTGTCTTTGTGCCTTCGTGTCGGCTTTGAATTTACTGCTACCCCTCGGCACGATACCGCCGGCGCTTGGCGGCCTGGTGGCGCAGGGTGCCGCGCATGACGCGCATGATCTGCGACGCGGTGCGCTCCAGGTCTTCGCGGGAGTGCTGAAACGACTGGGCGGTGGTGCAGGGACCGGAGGCGGTGGGGAAGACGGCCGTCAGTCCCATGCTCATGAGCGGGCCGATGTGGCCGCGGATGCAGCCGACGATGGCGATGAGCGGCACTTCGGCAGCTCTGGCGCGGGCGGCCAGTCCGCTGATCACTTTGCCCTGGACGGTCTGATGGTCGATGCGCCCTTCGCCGGTGAAGATCACGTCGGCGTCGCGGACCTCGGCGTCGAGACCGACGACCTGGGCGAGCACGTCGATGCCGCGCGTCAGCTTGGCGCCGAGCAGCGCCGTCAGTCCCGCGCCCGCGCCTCCGGCC
>JAGAYQ010000226.1 GCA_017940445.1 Pyramidobacter sp.
CTTAATCTGGTTATTTATCTGGTTCTTTATCTGGTTCGTGGGAACTGAGTTCCCCTTACTTGGGAACTGAGTTCCCATTAATGGGGAACTGAGTTCCCCTTTCTCGGAACTGAGTTCCCATTTCTCTGTGTCTAGTAATGGGAACTGAGTTCCCTTTTCTCCCCCATCACTAACGGGAACTGAGTTCTCATTACTTCGTGATTCGGCGTCACGATCTGTAAACTGACTTGATATTTCTTTCCGGCACTCAGTTCCGGTTACTGGCAACTCAGTTTCGGTTTCTTCCTTTCGCGGCGGAAGCGGGTTGAGAGCGTAAATCATTTGATTACCCCGCCCCTTTTCCTTGAACGAGTCAATGTATCCGCGTTGTTCAAGCTCTCTCAAGGTCGCCCGTACCCATTTCCTAGATAGTCCGCACTCCTTCGCGATCATTCCCTGCGACGGCCATGATCTTCGCTGCTCGTGGTTCAAATGACAGAGCAACGAGATCAAGACGAGTTTTTCGGTGCCAGTCAGACGGTCGTCAAACCACATTTCTTCCGGCACACGGATGAATTTCCCTTGCTCCGTCATAGAGCGTCACCGCCCTGTGCTAGAACGGTATATCCGCTGTGTCGTCTTGCTGCGCGTTTTGCGGCTGTACCGGGTCGAGCTCGGAAATATCCATCGGCTGCTCATCTGGCTGCCAGTTGTTGGTCTGCCGAGATGAGCGGGCGGAGGAGGAATATCCCCCGCCCTGCTGATCGTCGCGCGGCGTCAGATATTCAACGCGCCCCTGCACCCCGACGACGACCTCCGTCACGTAAACCTTGCGGCCGTCCCTGCCTTCGTAATTTCGCACCTGCAGGCGTCCTTCGACGAGCACTTTGCGCCCTTTGCTCAAGTACCTGTCGCATGATTCGCCGGCCTTGCCCCAAACGACGACGGGGATAAAATCGCACTCCTGACCGCCGTATTTGCTCGGCATCCTGTTCACCGCGAGGGTGAAGCTGCAAACTGGCGTCTGACTGGCCGTGTAACGCAGTTCCGGGGCTCTCACCAGATTGCCCGTCAGGGTGACGTGATTTGTGTTCACTGCGCTCATTTGTCAGCACCATCCTCCCATGCGTTGGGGATCAAGTCGCTTTTTTTGACGCCGGCTTGCGCTTTCAGCTGCGCGATTTGCTCTGTGTAGCTCTGTTCGACCGGCGCGCCGGAATCCTTGACGATCTCGCGGGCGCTTTTCGGCTGCGCCCTTTTTGCTCGTTCTGCGCCGTCGTCGACAGGCTCCAATTCCGGGAGCGGGCCGTCAGCAGCCGCCTCTTTCGGGGCTTCATTTTCTGCCGCCGGCGCTTCGTAGATCGCTGCCATGTCCAGCACGTCCTTCTCGCTGTTCAGCGCGTCGTTGTTGACGTTGATTTCACGGATGGCGTTGTCGCTCGCATACGCCGCTTGGATGTCTGTGCTGATCGGCAGGTACTTCCAGATCGCGAGGATGAGCGTCTTTTTCGCCATCGCTTCCCAGTCGGTCTGCCACGGCCCTGAGTTGTAAGCGCGGCTGAACTTTTTCGCGTGCGCCACTACACGCGCTTTCGTCCATACGTCAAAGGCGTAGCCGCCATTAGTAAATTCTGCAAGCGCATAGACGTGAGTGATCTCCCCACGGTCTTCAACAGGAGCGTCTTCGTGAATTAACTTTCCATGCAGTCCCTTGCTGTATTCAAAAGTATCTTTTTCGTGCACAACGTCTGCATAAATGCGGGCGATGCGTCCTGATCTCATGGCGAGGTCGATTGCGCCCTTGTACCCCAGTTGGAACTGCGCCGCGTCCTTGTACGGGATGATGTAGCACTGTCCAAGCGTCGGCGAGAGGTCGAGCCCAAGCGCCGCCGCCGTCATGAGTGCGCCGAGCTGACTGCCGAGCGTGCATCTCTGCAAGTTTCGATTGCTCTGGTAAAGGGTGATGAGCTGCCGGCCGTAGCGCTCCGCGTTATTCTTCAAGTGCACCGGCAATGCTCGGGCGATCTCGTTCTGCATCCGTGCGATGACGGCATTGAGCCCCTTCTGATCTGTCGGCCGGCTGAGATTCGTGCTGCTCTGCACCTGCCTGACCAGTGCGCTGTTGTCTCCGTTCGCTGTCGCCATTTAAACAACCTCCTTGTAGGTAACTCTGAAAGGCCGTGCGCCTTCCTTGATCGTCGTGTATTTGTCCTGAATCGCGGTCGGCAGTTCTGCGCCGTCGTAGGCGTCCTTGTAAAGGTCAAACGCGAGACTCTGCCAGTCGACTTCTTTTCGGTCCTTGTTCTGCTTCCACGTGCAGACTCCCTCGATGCCGGCGTGATCGCCGACGATGAGCTTCAAGTCGTTTTTCAGCATGTCGCTGCTCGCTTTCAGCCGTTTCATCTGCGCGTCGAGGCTCAAAATCTTTCGCGCTTTTTCAATGGCCTCATCGTCTGCCGCGAGCAAATCCGAATCAGTCTGCACCGGGTACAGCTTTGTGATGTCGTCGTCTGCGCGGATGGCCGGCGCAATGTCTTCAAGCACGTTGTGCTCCCAAAACTCCTTTTCGGTCTTGATGAGCGCGTCAATCAGCGCATCATTTCGGGCGATGGGCTTCATCACAAATTTCTGTCCGCCAATGAGGCAGGCGATGTAGCACCGCTCCCATCCCATGACGGAGATGTAATGCTGTACCTGCAGCATGTAGTTGTCTGGGACCTTGTCGCCTTCCCACGCCTCAGCGTTGAAAGCACTTGTCGTTTTGCACTCAAGCCCGGCGTTCTCGCCGACGATCACACGGTCAATGTCGGCGATCATGAACGGATTTTCTTCGCTCTGGAAAATGGCGTTGCGGCGCTGAACTTTCAGCCCGGTACGACTCTCGAATTCTTTGGCTACGACCGGCTCGAGAATCGTCCCAAAGTGCACCACTTCGTTATCTGACAGATCATCCGGCGTGGCGCGCTGTGTCTTCTCAAGCCAAAGATCATAAGGCGTTTTCCAGGGGCTTACGCCGCACGCGGCGGCGGCATCACTGCCGCCAAGTCCGCGTCCGCGCTGTTCAAGCCATTCAGCGTGAGTCAGTTCTGTCGTGCTGCAAATCTTTTTTGTCATGCTGTAACCTCCAAGGGAATCCAACCGCGCGCGATCAGTTCTTTCTCCTCACGCGCATCGTCTTCGTCGCAAGCATCGAGCCATTCCTCATGGCGCGGGCAGTGGTTATCTGCCGGGTCAAA
>JAGAYQ010000227.1 GCA_017940445.1 Pyramidobacter sp.
GCGGCTACGCGATCGCCGCGATGCTGCTGTCGCCCCTGTCGATGGCCGCCGTGCAGTTCTTCAGGCTGCCCGTCGATCCGCTGGTCGTCGGCATGGGTGTTTCCGTCGCCGTGTGCGGCGCGGGGATGATGTTTTCTCACCGCACCGTGAAAGGCCAATAAGATGCGCTCATCCCGCTTTTCTGAACTGAAGGCAGCGCTGTTCGGCGGCTTTGTCTCCGGAACGGCAGTTTTCGCGCTTTACCGGGCGGCGCTTGTGTGCGGCTTGATCGCTGAAAAGACGGACACGTTCGCGACACCGTGGCCGATCCTCGCCCAGCATCTGGGGCTTGAGCTGATCTGCTCGTGGTTCCTGATGACGGCCGTGTGTCTCTGCGGCAGGCGAGGCGCGTTCATGTACGCGCTGTTTCTGGCGCTAGAACTGACAGCGGCGTTTCTGTGCCGCATGCCCATAGGCGTGTACGAATATCTGTGCATCGGGGCTTTCCCGGCCGTCTACGCGCTCGCGGCCTATCTTGTCCCTGACGGAAAGGCGCCGGCCGCCCGAGGCCTGCGCGCGCTCCTGACGCTGTTCATCCTTTTTGGGGCCCTTCAGTACGGGATCTACATCGCCTACATCCTGCGCTTCGGCGGCCGCGTCAGCACGACGGCAGTCTCGGCCATGCTCGGAACGAATCCCGAAGAGGCGTTCAGCTTCGTGTTCGACCAGTTCGGCATCGCTTTCGTCCTCCTGGCGGCTGCTCTGACGCTGGGGGCGACCGTTGCGGCGCGTCTGCTCTCGCGCGGGCTCTGGCCGCGGAAGTATGCCGCCGGAGCCCTGTGCTTCGTGCTCTCCGCGGCGATCGCATACGGCTACCGCTCCAAAGCGGAAGGCTACAGCACGCTCTTTTTCGACCTCAAGCACGGGGTCGCGCAGCACCGTCTGACGCGCGAAGTTCTCAGCAGTCCCCGCCCTGACCGCAGCGGCGAGGCGGCACAGCTGCATGTGCGCAAACGCGGTGCGGGTGAAATCTGCCTCGTCGTGATCGGCGAATCAGCGAACCGCCAGCATCTGAACTGCTACGGCTATGACCGCCCGACGACGCCGTGGATGAGCTCCGCGCCCCTGGTCCTGCTCAAAAACGCCTATTCCTGCATGGTCCACACTGATCAGGCGCTGACGACGGCACTGAGCCGCTTTAGCAGCTACATGCCCGAAGCGCAGACGGACGCGGCCGGCGAGCTGGCCCGCGTCGTGGATACGCTTTCGCTGCCGGAGGTGCTGCGCGCGGCAGGGGTGAAGACGTACTGGTACAGCAGCCAGGACCGCATCGGCATCTACGGCAACTTTGTCACCACGCAGCTGGCCATGAACACCGACGAGCAGTATTTCACCCGCGACGAGGCCACTGTGCCGAGCGGCGCCGTCATGCAGTTCACGAGCATCGTGCACCTGGACGGCGAACTGCTGCCGCATCTCCACCGACTTCTGGACCAGGCCGACACCTCCGCGAACCACGTGATCTTCCTTCATCTGATCGGCAGCCACTGGAGATACAGCAAAGACACTCCCGCCGACTGGCCGTACCTGCCGCGCGCCGAATGGGTCGATTCTCTAAGGCCCGAGCTTCGCGAGCGCGTCGAGACTTACGACCGCAGCATCAGCTACACCGACTGGATGCTCAGCCAGTTCGCCGCGGAGATCGAACGGTCGAAATTCGCCGTCGGCAGCATGTTCTATTTCTCGGACCATTCCGAGGACGTGCTGGGCGGAAAAGGCCACAATTACGACGCGCTCTCCGCTCCGATGACGATGATCCCTGCCGCCTTCTGGTGCACGAAAGGCTATGAGCAGCGCTGGCCCGAGACGGTCGCGACGCTGCGCGCCAACAGCGGCAGAGTGTTCACCAACGA
>JAGAYQ010000228.1 GCA_017940445.1 Pyramidobacter sp.
AATTTTCGCTTTATGTTTTCGCTCGCCTTGCGCAGCAAAAGCCGTAGGTCCGCTCTAATGTTCGGGCGGACCTACGGCTTTTCTATCATTTTATACGGGTCTTAGGGCCTTCGGGTCTTCGGGCCGGCTTTTAAGGAGACGCTGATTAATTCGCCCGCGCCCCGCCGGGCCTTTCGCCGCTTGGCTGTGTCGAAGCTTATCACCATAGCACCGCTATGCCTCTTCGCTTCTCCTTGCCAAACGACGAAATCCCCTGGCGGGGCATCGGGCTCATTTAATCAGTGTCTCCTTAATCTTCACGAATTTGCCTTCCGGCTGAACATCTCGTTGACGAACGTCGCGCCGAGGATCATCACGCCGCCAACGATCTGCAGGGGCGTCATCCGTTCGCCGAGGATGAGCCAGCTCATCAGCACAGCAGAGAGCGGATCAATATAGCTGAGGGCGGCGGTGGTCTGCGCAGGAAGGGCGCGCAGCGCGGCGAAGTAGAGCAGATAGGCAAAGCCGGTATGGAACAGGCAGAGCATGGCGAGGCAGAACCAGCCCGTTCCGTCAAGCGCGGCAAACGACAGGCCCTCGTGCGCAAACACGTAGGGCGCGAGGAACACGGCGGCAACGCAGAGGTCGGCAGCCGTAGACTCGTACGGCGTGATGTCGCGAAGGACCTTGTTGCCCATCACGGCAATGGCGTAGAGCACGGCCGCGCCGACGCCGCAGGCGATGCCGAGCAGGTCATTTTTACCGCTTCCGCCCGCGCCGGCGACGATAAAGGCCAGTCCCGCGAGGGAGACGCCGACGCAGACGATGGTGACGCGGCTGAGGCGCTCTTTCAGCAGCCACGGCGCGAGGATGAGCATGAACGCGGGAGCCAGATAATAGCAGATGGTGCCTGTAGCGATGCTGGTCCAGCGGAACGACTCAAAAAACAGGATCCAGTTGACGCCCATGGCGCTGCCGGCGATAAGCAGATATTTGAGGTTGGCTCGGATGCGGCTCCACGACACACCGCCGCCCACTGTCGCCGCTGCCGCGAACAGGCACACCGCGCCCACAGCGCCGCGCAGCAGCGAGATCTGGGCGCTGGTCATGCTGATGTGACGCACGAACAGGCCGATCGAACCGAAGACGAGCATGGCGAAGGCCATCAGCAGTTTCATCGTTTTCATTGAAATCTCTCCTTATTCCTGAACCAAAGTGCTTCGTATTATACCGCGCTCTGAGAAAAATGTCTTGAGCAAACGATCGTTCCACATAGAACGAGCCGCCGGAAGTTTTTCGCCTCCGGCGGCTCGTATGCTCTCATAGCGCTTATTTCAGGCAGTTTGTCAGGTATTCGGCATCGTCAAGACGAGAGGAGCAAACGGCGTTTTCGATGGCGCGGGCCATGACGCGCGCGGCAAGGGTGCCGGCCATATTCACGTCGGCTTCAACGGGCGATCCGCACGAAGCGGCATAGATCGTGTCGCCATCGGCAAGCGTACCGGCGGGCACGATGCAGCGCGCGTAGCCGTTGCGGGCCTGCTGCGCGATCCGCGTCAGCTGGGCTTTGCTGAAGCGGGCGTTGGTGACGATCGCGCCGATCGTCGTGTTCGTGCGCTTGAAGAGGTTCTGAGGCGCGGCGATGCGCAGCATCTCCTCCGCAGTGTCGGCAAACGCGTCGCGGCGTTCATTGAGCAGGCCGGCGATCCTGGTCCCGTCGGGGGCGAAGATGTCGCCGAGCGCGTTGACGACCACAACGGC
>JAGAYQ010000229.1 GCA_017940445.1 Pyramidobacter sp.
ATCGGCGCGCCCGAAATCATTATAAGAAACGAAAAGAGAATGCTTCAGGAAGCCGTGGACGCGCTTATCGACAACGGCAGGCGCGGCAAGGCGGTCACGGGTGCGGGAAGCCGCGACCTTAAATCGCTCTCGGCGATACTTCGCGGCAAGCAGGGACGTTTCCGTCAGAACCTTCTCGGAAAGCGCGTAGACTATTCCGGACGTTCGGTCATAGTCGTCGGCCCCGAACTCAAACTCTACCAGTGCGGTCTTCCCAAGGAAATGGCGATCGAACTCTTCAAGCCGTTCGTGATGAAGAAACTCGTAGAGCAGAACATCTGTCACAACATAAAGAGCGCAAAGCGTACGGTGGAAAGGATGAAACCGTGCGTATGGGATATTCTCGAAGACGTCATCAAAGATCACCCCGTTCTTCTCAACAGGGCGCCGACTCTTCACAGGCTCTCCATACAGGCGTACGAGCCCGTCCTTATCGAAGGCAGGGCGATAAAACTCCATCCGCTCGTCTGCGGCGCGTTCAACGCCGACTTCGACGGCGACCAGATGGCCGTTCACGTTCCCCTGTCCATCGAGGCGCAGACCGAGGCCCGGATGCTGATGCTGGCGGCCAACAACCTGCTTTCGCCGGCCAGCGGCAAGCCGATCGTCTCGCCCACGCAGGACATCCTGCTCGGCATCTACTACATCACCAACATGGTGCCCGGCAAGCCTGGCGAAGGCACCTACTACGACAGCATTGAGGACGTGATGACGGCGCTCGATCACGGCGTCGTGCACGTCAACACCCGCATTTACCTGCGCTGGAACCCCGAATGGCATCCGCTCACCAGCAAGGGAATGGAGGACAAGGACTTCCTTGATCCGGAGACGCGCCACTGGCTCATCACCACGCCCGGCCGTGCGCTCTTCAACCTGCACATCAATCCGCGCCTGCGCTATGTCAACTTCCAGCTGGGCAAGAAGGACCTCAGCGCTATGCTCGACCGCGCCTACGATTACCTCAGCCACATCGAGATGGTCGATGTGCTCGACTCGATCAAGAACCTCGGCTATCACTGGGCATGCGTGAGCGGCCTCAGCTTCCAGATGCAGGCTATCGTCATCCCGCCCGAGAAGCAGCAGCTCGTCAGCGAGTCGCTGACCGTTGACGGCCGCATCCGTGAGCAGTACGAGATGGGCATCCTTACGGAAGACGAGTACCTGCGCCAGAAGGAAGAGCTGTGGTCCAAGGCGGCCGGCACGATCGGAAAGTCGATCCTGTCGCACATGGACATCAACAACCCGCTGCGCATGATGGTCGATTCCGGCGCTCGAGGCAGCCAGGGCCAGCTGGCCCAGATGGCCGGCATTCGCGGACTGATGGCTGACCCCACCGGACGCATCATCGACTATCCCATCACCACCAACTTCCGCGAGGGCATGAACATGCTCGAGTACTTCATCTCCACTCACGGCGCGCGCAAGGGACTGGCTGACACCGCTCTGCGTACCGCGAAGTCGGGGTACATGACCCGCCGTCTGGTCGACGTCGCCCAGGACATCATCGTCATGGAAGAGGACTGCCACACGGAGAAGGGCATCAAGATCGAGCCCATGAAGAGCGACGGAAAGGTCGTCATCCCGCTGAGCGAGCGCATCAACGGCCGCACCAGCCTCGAAGAGATCGTCGATCCCGAAACCGGCGAAGTCGTCATCGAGAAGAACGGCCTGATCATGCCCGACACGGCCGCGAAGATCGAAAAACTGCGCGACTACATCTGGGTGCGCAGCCCGCTGAGCTGCGAGTCGTCGTACGGCATCTGCCAGAAGTGCTACGGAGTCGACCTGTCCAGCCGCAAGATGGTCAACATCGGCGAGGCCGTCGGCGTCGTTGCCGCTCAGTCGATCGGCGAGCCCGGCACACAGCTGACCATGCGCACGTTCCACACCGGCGGCGTCCGCATCTCCGGCGAAGACATCACGCAGGGTCTTCCCCGCATCGAGCAGCTGTTTGAAGCCCGCCGTCCCAAGAAGGTCTCGTACCTTGCCGGACTCAACGGCAAAGTCGTCGAAGTGCGCGAGCTCGAAGGCAAGCGCAAGGTCATCATCGAAGGCACCCCCAACGGCAGCGATGTGGTGCAGAAGATTACCTACAACATCCCTGCCTCTCAGAACCTTCTTGTCGAAGAGGGACAGGAAGTCACTGCCAACAAGCTGATTACCGACGGCAACATCGATCCTCAGCAGCTCCTCGAGGTCGAAGGCCAGGAAGCGGTGCAGAAGTACCTGGTTGACAGCATCCAGGAGGTCTACCGCTCTCAGGGCGTTTCTATCAACAACAAGCACATCGAAGTCATCCTCCGCAAGGTCGCGCCGATCAACCGTCTGCGCGTCATCGACGAGGGCGACACGTCGCTCGTTGCCGGCGATCTCGTCTGGGCCACTGACGTGCAGAAGGAGATCGACGAACTCAACGCTGAGAATGCCCGCAATCTGGAAGAGGCTGTCGCTACCCTGACGGGCAAGAAGTTCCTCGGTCAGGAAGGCGTCCACCCCACGCCCGAGATCACCAGCCGCGTGAAGACGGTGATCGACCGCGAGCTTGCCGAACTGCTCCTCAAGCCCGGCACGCCGATGACCAAGCTGTTCGTCGACGACGGCAGCGGCCCGCTGACGATCGTTGTCGGCGAAGCCACCTTCCGCGCCCGCCTCAAGGGCTTCCAGCCTGTCGAGCCGATCACCTGCGCTGACGGGACCGTCATCCCCGAGACCTGTGATCTGACGCTGACCGAGCTGACCAAGATCACCGAAAGCCCTTCCGAGCCGCACCTGTATCGCGATGCCGAACGCCTGCGCAAGCTGACGGACGCTGCCTTCCTGGCCAAGGACGCCACAGCGCCCGACGGAACGCTTATCGCTCACGCCGACAGCGTGATCAGTGCTGAGATCGTTGAAAAGCTCTGTGCATCGCCGGTCAAGAGCATCCGCATCTGGAAGAACGTCCAGCAGATCAACGTCATCGACTATCTCCGCGATCGTCTCATCAGCACCCACTGGGGCAAGGTCCTCAGCGCTGCCTTCGACGCTGAAGGCAATCCGGTGCCCGGCATCTCGCGTATCGTCGATGCTCAGGTGATCAGCGGCATTCTCGAAGGAAAGATCAAGACGCTTTCGTTTGCCGACAGCGAGACCCCCGTGCAGCTTGACGATTATCTTGCTCAGGAACTGCTCAACGCAGTCGTCGGCAAGGTGACGCTGCGCGACATCGATTTCGGCGAGGGGAAGGGGAGTGTGCCTGCCGGCGTGACGCTGACGGAAGAACATGCTGCCCGCATCATCGCAGCCCGCGTGCCGCAGCTGAGCCTGCGCTCGGCTTCGCCTCAGAGCGAGGAGGTCGAGCTCATCAGCCGCATGACCTATGTGCGCAAGCTTCGCGTTGCCCCGGTGTGCAAGAAGTTCATCCACGGCATCACCAAGGCCGCTCTTGCCACCGAAAGCTTCCTCAGCGCCGCGTCGTTCCAGCAGACCGCTCAGATCCTTGCGGGAGCAGCCGTTCGCAGTCAGGTCGACCACCTCATGGGCCTGAAGGAGAACGTCATCATCGGCCATCTCATCCCCGCTGGAACCGGCATCGAGCGCTTCCAGGGCATCGAAGTCTCCGGCAAGGTCCAGCCGGCCGAAGAGGAAAATCCCGAAGAATCGGCCGAGACCGAACAGCTCGCTGAAGTCGCGGAAACGAAGACAGAACAGTAAAACAAAAATAAAAAACGGTAAACTGTGTAAAATAAAAGCGAAGAAAGTCGCTTGTTTACACGAAACGGGGCGTGCTAAATGCTTGACATTAGCACGCCCCGTTGTTATTATTCTCGGAGGTCTTTCGTGCGAGGGTGAACTGTGTCCTTTTATCGGGAACCGCTGTGATTCCAAGGCGCGTTCTTTCCCTCTCGGAAAGGTTTACGTCTGGACGCAGAATGGTTCGTCTGCCGCGGAGATGCTCCAAACCCAGAGCAGGCAAAGCTCTCGAAAGAGGCTGGTTTCTTCCCCCGTGCGGAACTTTCCAGACAATCCCGGACCGGTGACATCGAACGGAAGACAGCCGAAAATTCATTTCGGCAGAACTTATACATCTCAAGTTTTTGAGAAGGAGGAAACAGCGTGCCAACTATCAATCAGCTTGTGCGCAAAGGCCGCACCGCTCCGGTGACGAAGTCGGCGTCTCCCGCTCTTCAGAACTCGCCCGTCCGCCGCGGCGTGTGCACCCGTGTTTACACGGTTACTCCCAAGAAGCCCAACTCGGCTCTTCGTAAGGTCGCCCGTGTCCGTCTTACCAACGGGATCGAGGTCACGTCCTACATCCCCGGCGTCGGTCACAACCTTCAGGAGCACTCCGTCGTGCTCGTGCGCGGCGGTCGTGTCAAGGACCTTCCCGGCGTCCGCTATCACATCGTCCGCGGAACTCTTGACTGCGGCGGCGTTGCTGATCGCAAGCGCAGCCGTTCCAAGTACGGCGCTCGCCGTCCGAAGAACTAGTTTTTAAGGGGGAAATTCCATGCCGCGCAAAGGGCATATCAAAAGACGTGAGACGCTTGCCGACGCGACTTACGGCAGCACCGTTATCACGAAGTTCATCAACACTCTGATGCTTGACGGCAAAAAGAGTACCGCCGAGGGCATCATGTACGGCGCGCTTGAGCGCGCTTCTGAGAAGCTCAAGGTCGAGCCCATGGCTCTCTTTGAGAAGGCGATGGAGAACGTCAAGCCCGCGGTCGAGGTTCGTTCCCGCCGCGTCGGCGGCGCGACCTATCAGGTCCCCGTCGAGGTTGCTCCTGCTCGCGCTCAGGCTCTGGCTATCCGCTGGATCATCTCCTATGCCCGCGGCAAGAAGGGCATGCCCATGGCTGAGCGTCTTGCCCGCGAGCTGATGGATGCCTACAACAACGAAGGCAGCTCCGTCAAGAAGCGCGAAGATACGCATAAGATGGCCGAGGCCAACCGTGCCTTCGCTCACTACCGCTGGTAGTTTTTTCAGCAGTCAGGTGAAGTCTTATGCTGACTAAAGATCTGTCAAAGATCCGCAACATTGGCATCGCGGCCCACATCGACGCCGGCAAGACGACGACTTCCGAGCGCATCCTGTTCTTCACTGGCGTGAACTACAAGATCGGCGAAGTCCACGACGGCGCTGCGACGATGGACTGGATGGCTCAGGAGCGTGAGCGTGGCATCACGATCACCTCGGCGGCCATCACCTGCCAGTGGAAGGATTGCTACATCAATCTTATTGACACTCCCGGCCACGTAGATTTTACGGTCGAGGTCGAGCGCTCCCTGCGCGTCCTTGACGGCGCCGTGTCCGTGTTCTGTGCTGTCGGCGGCGTTGAGCCCCAGTCGGAAACGGTCTGGCGTCAGGCTGACAAGTACAAGGTTCCCCGTGTTGCGTTCGTCAACAAGATGGACCGCGTCGGCGCGAACTTCCTCAACGTAGTCGAGCAGATTCACGACCGTCTCGGCGCCCGTGCCGTGCCTGTCGTCCTTCCGATCGGAGCGGAGGAGTCCTTCCAGGGCATCGTCGATCTGATCCAGATGAAGGAAGTTGTTTACCTCGACGAGACTGGCGCTCATCCTGAGCTCCGCGACATCCCCTCGGACATGGCCGAGGAAGCTCAGATGTACCGCGAACACCTCATTGAGCAGCTGGCTGACGTCGACGACGAGATCATGAGCCTGGTGCTCGATGACAAGGTGCCGACGGTCGAGCAGATCAAAGCGGCCATCCGCCGTCAGACGATCGCGCTCAAGTTCGTGCCCTGCTTCTGCGGCAGCGCTTTCAAGAACAAGGGCATCCAGCCCCTGCTTGACGCGGTTGTCGACTACCTGCCCAGCCCGCTTGATGTCCCCGCGGTCGAAGGCACGTCGCCCGATGATGAGACGAAGGTCATCGAGCGTCACGCCAAGCTTGACGAGCCGGTCTCGGCCCTGGCGTTCAAGATCGCTGTCGATCCGTTCGTCGGCCGTCTGACGTTCTGCCGCATCTACTCCGGTATGCTTCGCACCGGCGATACGCTTTACAATCCCGCGAGCCGCAAGCGTGAGCGTATCGGCCGCATCCTTCTGATGCACTCCAACAAGCGCATCGACATCGAGGATGCCAGCGCCGGTATGATCGTTGCCCTGCCCAGCCTCAAGAACACACGCACGGGCGACACGCTCTGCGATGAAAACAACCCCGTCGTGCTTGAGAGTCTGACCTTCCCTGCGCCCGTCATCACGCTGGCTGTCGAGCCG
>JAGAYQ010000230.1 GCA_017940445.1 Pyramidobacter sp.
GGCTTACCCGCAAGGTGCCAACTACTATCTGGAGATCGAGCCGAAGCCAGGTCCTGAGCCCGATCCCACGCGCGATCCCGGCCACACCGACGTCTTCCACATCTCTGGCAGCGTGCAGCGCAGCGTCAGCAGCGCGGCGGAGATGGCAGCGCTGGGCCTGCTGGCCGTAGAGCCTTCGCCCGACAAGCACCTGTGGGCGCACTTCTGGCGCGACGCGGGCCGCGTTTACGACGAGCACGACGCGCTCAGCATGAAGACGCGCGCCTACGGCGTGATCATCGGCCGCGACCTGAGCAAAAACGACAAGAAGACGCTGGGCCTGGCGGCGCACATCGGCAAGGCTGACGTCAGCGGCAAGGGCCGGTGGGACGGCGCCACCAGCGATACGGATTTCTGGGGAGTTCTGCTCTACGGCCGCCGCGAGACGGACAAGTGGCTGTTCACCGGAGATGTGGGCTTCAGCTGGTTCAAGACCGACTACACCGAAGCGGGCGGCGCCACCGCAGACAACGCGCGCGCCACGGGCCTGTCGGCGGGCGGACGCGTCTGGTACAAGTGGATCGAAGATCCCCGGCCGGGCAGGCTGAACGTGCGCCCGTTCATCGGCCTGCGCTGGAACCGCTTCCGCCAGAAGGGCTACGATTACGACAACGGTACGGCAAGCGCCGCCTACACGGTCGATCAGTTCCTCGTGCCGCTCGGGGTCAAGTTCGAGTGGGGCGAGTCGGTCAACAAGAAGAACTGGCGCACCAAGCCCAGCCTGGAGCTGAGCTACATCCGCACGTTCGGCGACAGGGACGCGGACACCTCCATCTACGAGCGCGGCCGCCGCTTCCTGCCGGCAAAGACGCCGCTGTCCGGCCGCGACACGTTCTCGGCGCAGTTCCGTTACAACAGCCGGCGCGAGGACTTCCAGTGGGAGTTGAACGCGGGCGTGCGCCATAACTCCAGCGAGACCGACCTGAATGTCGGCGCGACGTTGCGGTGGGATCTGTAACAGTCGGCTTTAATCCAAAACCTTGACACAAAGACACGAAGGCACAAAGGAAAACAAAAGCGGATATGATTTCGGCGCGCCGGGATGTTTGCTTCCCGGCGCGCCGTTTTTGGGAACCATTGATTAAGGAGACGCTGTTTAATTCACCCACGCCGTCTCATGCGTTTTTCGGCACGACGCAGGCACTATATAACGGCTAAAAGTACGTGAGCCGTTTTAACGAAAAACAGTATTAGATAATCAACCCAGTTCACTTGTGAAAGATAAAAAAATCCGCCCGGAGCAGTTACCCGGCGGAAATTATTCTGTTATTCCGAAGCGCCCTGTGCGGCGATACGTTTTTCCGTTTCGTCAATCAGCATTTGCAGCGTCACTGATTGCAACTGACGCTCCATCGCATCATTCACGGCGCGCAGCTGCCCGCTCAAAACCGCGTGGACATTGCGCCCGACTGGGCAATTCGGATTAGGGTTTTCGTGGAAGTGGAACAAATCCTCTTTTTCCTCCACAGCGTGGAAAATGTCGAGCAGCGTAATGTCCTTCGGGTCTTTCTCCAGCGACGCGCCGCCGACGCCCGCCTCTACCCGGACAAGCCCCGCAACTTTTAACTGTCCGAGCGTGTTCCGCACGATCACAGGATTTATACCTACGCTGTCCGCAAGAAAAGTCGAAGTGGTCTTATACTGCCCGCCAAATATAGCAATACATAATAATATATGACAAGCCACGGGAAGCCTTGTGGAAAATTGCATTCTCATCATCTCCATAGGTCGATGCTATCAAAAAGACGATGTAATGTCAAGAATTACACCTCAAAAAATGATTGTGGAAAAAATCCGTTGTAGGTATTGACAATACAACAAACGCGTGCTATAGTTAAATTGTAAGCGAGAGCATTACAACTATCAATCACTTTTGGAGGTACTCAAAATGAAACTTGCAGTTGTTTGCGCCAATGGCAAAGCGGGCAAACTCATCGTTAAGGAAGCTGTTTCCCGTGGGCTGGATGTCACTGCCGTCGTGCGCGGGGAGAGCAAGACCGAAGCGGCAAAGGTGCTGACGAAAGACCTTATGGATCTGACAGCCGCCGACCTCGCCGGCTTCGATGTGGTCGTAGATGCTTTTGGAGCTTGGACGCCCGAAACGCTCGAGCAGCATAGCACGACACTGAAGCACCTGTGCGATATTCTCAGCGGCACAGACACGCGCCTGCTGATCGTCGGCGGCGCTGGCAGCCTGTACGTCAACCCGGAGCACACCGCGCAGGTGTCCGACGGCCCCGGCTTCCCCGATGCGTTCAAGCCGCTCGCCTCAGCGATGGCAAAGGCGCTTTCTGAGCTTCGGGAGCGTAACGACGTTAAGTGGACGTATATCAGCCCTGCCGGTGATTTTCAAGCGAATGGGGAGCGCAGCGGCCAGTATATCCTCGGCGGCGAGGAACTGACGCTGAACAGCAAAGGCGAGAGCATCATCAGCTATGCCGACTATGCCATCGCTATGATCGACGAGGCCACAAAGGGCGAGCACATCCAGCAGCGCATCTCCGTTGTGCGCAAGTGATACGCGCAATTAAGGAGACGCTGATTAAATCCCATTATGCAGTATTTGACCAACGCACAGGAAATCTGAGAAAATAGTATAATAAGCAACGCGGAGCGCTGAAAAATGAGATCAGCGCTCCGCGTTGCTTTTA
>JAGAYQ010000231.1 GCA_017940445.1 Pyramidobacter sp.
CCGATGATGATGTCATGGCTCACGCCCGTCAGCGTGCGGTTGCGGCCGATCACGAGCGTGTCGCTGACGCTGGTCAGCGTGTTGTTCGTACCGATGACGGAGTTCCAGCGGCTGAGAGCATTGGTGCTTGTCCCTGTTCCGGCCATCGTGTTGTTCGTGCCGAAGATCTGAGAGGCGAGCACATAGTCCGCTTCATTCCCGCCGCCGACGACGAGCGCCGCGCCGCCGCCCTGATTGTTTTTTACGATCGTGGCCGCTGCGTTTGTCACGCTGTCGACGTTCGTTTGCCCTGCGTAAGAGCTGAAGCTGCTCTCGCTCAGGGACAGATTGCTCGACGATGCTGATACTTTGTTGCCGGCGCCGAAGATCAGCGTTCCATTCGATGTCTCGGCGACGTTGGCGATCCCGATGATGCTGCTGGCTACGCCGTCAGTCGTGCTGCCGGAGGCCGAGCGTATGCTGTTCAGCGAGCCGATAACGACAGAAGCGAAGTTCTTTCTGTTGTCGTCGGTCCCGGTCGTGATCGAGTACGCTCCGAGCATCACGCCCATCACTGAGCTGTGATAACTGTTCGTGCCGACGACTGTGGTGTCGACGACCGAGTAGGGGGCGCTGTGGTTCGTGGTGCCGCTGGCTGCGTTGACTGTCATCGTGATGCCGCCCATCGTGCCTGTGAACCGCTCGGAGCCGATCTGTATGGTGCCGGTCCTGGCAAATGTGTAGTTGCCGATGGCTATTTCGCCAGGCAGGGCCTCATTGCTGGCGCCGAACCGAAGATAGTATTCTTGGGGGCTGTGGGAAAGGTTTAAAAAGCCTCCAGAATGCTTCTTTGGGTAGGTGTGCGCGCCGTTGCCGATGGCGGTCGTCCAACGTTCTTCGATCTTGTAAGTGCTGCCGACGCCCTCTCTTGCAGCGCCATTTCCGAGGGCAACGATATTCCCTTGTCCGCTGCTTCCATAGCCTGCAATGTTTGCGGCGCACGCGGTGCCCACGTTCAGCAGTGTCGCAGAAAGCAGCCATGCGCTCAGCGTAAAGATTAATCGTTTGTTCTGCTTCAATGTTTTCACCCCTGTTCCTGCGTCATTCCGCATCGTCCGCTCAGTTCTTCCGCGTCCGCCTGGGCGAAGCGGCCTCGGCGGGCTTTTTCACCGTCACGGAGGGAAGGGGAGCGAACTTGGGGCTGCGCCGGTTCATCTCGCGCATCACGGCCGATGTGGCGTCGATCTGGAGAGCGGATGCGTACACCGTCTGGCGGCCCGTTACGACGAGCGTGCCGGGGGTCTTTTTGCGCCAGCTTTCGGCGGCCGCGGCCAGTTCGGCTTTCAGCACGGTCAGCACGGCGCTGCGCTCGGCCTGCATCTGGCGCTCCAGGATCAGCTGGGCGTGAGCGAGGGCCTTCTGCCCGTCGGGCGTCTTTTCCCGCCCGCGCCATGCAGCAGCGAGGTCGTCGTAGCCTTTTTGAAGGATCTTCTGCACCTGCTCAAGGTGCTTCTGTCCTTTCTGGCCGGGCAGCGACTGGGTAAGGATACGGTCGGCGTCGATCACGGCGATCTCCGCCGCGCAGGCGGCTGCGGCTGTCAGCAGGACCGCGGCGATGAGGATGACGAAGCGTTTCATGGTCTCTCGCTCCTAGCGCTACTTGCCGCTGCGCAGCACGCGGCGCTCGAGCGCGTCAAGCCGCGCCTGCACGGCGGTGCTGGTCTGCTGAAGCTGGGCCACGCGGGCAAGCAGCTGCTCGTTCTCCTGCTGCAAGACCGCAACGCTGGTGATCGGGCCCTTGCGGTAGCGCTCGGCGACGGCCTCGCGGTCTTCCTGCCGGCCGAACTTCCACGTCAGTCCGGCGTTCATCATCGCGCGGCTGTTCTCGCTCATCGCCACGCCGGCGTGGATCATGACGTCCTCGCGCGTGTAGTGCGCCAGGCCGAGGGCGAAGGCCCACTTGTCGCGGTAATTGCCGACGCTGGCCATGAACTGCG
>JAGAYQ010000232.1 GCA_017940445.1 Pyramidobacter sp.
ATTGCGGGCGCGTCGTCTTTGATGACGCATGTGAGCGTTTTCTGGCAGGCCAGGCAGCCCCGGCAGAAGCGGATGTCCTTGTCCTTGAGCGAGACGAACTCCACGTCGCAGCCGGCGCTGCGAGCGCCGCGCTCAACCTCGCGGGCGAGGATCTCTGAGTTGCTGTTCGGACGCAGGCTCGATGAAACGATCAGAACTTTTTTCCCCAGTGTTGTTTTCCCCCTGTTGTATTCTGCCCGCGCAGCGCGGGCGATCCCGTCTATTCTACCTGAGACATGGCGCTCTGTCGAATAGACGGTTTCGATAGCCGGACATATCCTGAGGGAATAGCTGCAAATTGTTATATTTGTTCTGACTTTTTGATAAAATTCGGCGGCCGTCGTTGACATGGATGCGGCCGCGGCGGTATACTTCATCCTATCGTATTCATTTTTAGCGTCAGGAGCGTATCCGGATGTACAACGTCAGCTTTTACGCAGCCGAATATTATTGCTTTTACTTTTTTGGAGCTTCCAGAAAGGTGATTTTGTGCTGCCCAAAAGCTGATGGTTAACGAATCCCCGTTCCACCAGACGCCCGTAAAAGGGAAATAAAGGCCGTGCAGGATCATCGCACGGCCTTATTTTTTTGCATGATTTTGTTTTATTTTCAGGGAGGAGAATGTATCATGATCGCAGTATTGAAGGGCGGCGTCAGCGACGAACAGAGAGAGAACCTGTGCCGGTGGTTCGAGAGCATCGGCCTGAGCTGCCACGTGAGCAAGGGCGAGTTCCACACCATCATCGGCCTGATCGGCGACGTGAGCAAGGTCGATATCGAGATGCTCGAGAGCCTGTCGATCATCGAGCGCGTGACGCGCATCAGCGATCCGTTCAAGAAGGCCAACCGCAAGTTCCACGAGGAACCGACGATCGTCGACGTGGGCGGACGCAAGTTCGGCGGCGGAAATTTCCAGATCATCGCCGGCCCCTGCTCGGTGGAGAGCGAAGAGCAGATCATCACGGTCGCGCGCGCTGTCAAGGCTTCGGGAGCCACATTGCTGCGCGGCGGCGCCTTCAAGCCGCGCACGTCGCCCTACGCGTTTCAGGGACTGCACGGAGAGGGCATCAAGCTGCTGCTGGAAGCTAAAAAGGACACAGGGCTGCCCGTCGTCTCCGAGATCATGAACATCAACGACCTCGACCTGTTCGCTGACGTCGACGTGCTTCAGGTGGGCGCTCGCAACATGCAGAACTTTGACCTGCTCAAGGAGCTGGGGCACTGCGACAAGCCCATCCTGCTCAAGCGCGGACTGGCCAACACGCTCAAGGAGCTGCTGATGAGCGCCGAGTACATCATGGCCGGCGGCAACGAGAACGTGATGCTCTGCGAGCGCGGCATCCGCACGTTCGAGACGTATACCCGCAACACTCTCGACGTGTCGGCGGTGCCCGTGCTGCACGAGTACACGCACCTGCCCGTGATCGTCGATCCCAGCCATTCCACCGGCTATGCGCGCTACGTTTCTTCGACGGCGCTGGCTTCGACGGCGGCGGGCGCTGACGGCCTGATCATCGAAGTGCACAACGACCCGGCGCACGCGCTGTGCGACGGCGCGCAGTCGCTGACGCCTGAACAGTTTGACGGGCTTGCGAAAAAGATCGCCAGAGTGCGCGAGGCGATCGCATGAAGACGATCGGCATCGTCGGTCTGGGGCTGATCGGCGGTTCGTTTGCCCGCGCCTACAAGGCTGCGGACGCGGAGTTCACCGTCTACGCCGCCGATAAGGACGCTTCGACGCTGGCTTTTGCGCGGCTGATGGGCGCCATCGACGGCGAGCTGACGCGCGAAACGCTGCAAGCGTGCGACTGCGTGCTGGTGTGCCTGCACACGGCGCTGTCATGCGCGTGGCTGGAGGAAAACGCGCCGTTCATCCCTGCAGCGGCGATGGTGATCGACTGCTGCGGCATCAAGCGCCGCATCTGCGAGACGGGCTTTCGTCTGGCGAAGCAGTACGGCTTTGAGTATGCGGGCGGCCATCCGATGGCGGGCACCCACCGCTGGGGCTTCAAAAACAGCTCGGCGAACATGTACCGCGGCGCCAGCTTCGTCGTGGTGCCCCGAGTTTACGACGACGTGATGCTGCTTGAGCGTATCAAGAGCTTCGTCATGCCGGCGGGCTTCGGCCGCATTGCCGTGACTACGGCGGAGAAGCACGACCGCCTGATCGCCTTCACGTCGCAGCTGGCGCACGTCGTCAGCAACGCCTACATCAAAAGCCCCACGGCACGCGAACACTCCGGCTTTTCGGCCGGCTCGTACCGCGACCTGACGCGCGTGGCCTGGCTGAATCCGACGATGTGGGCCGATCTGTTCCTGGAAAACAGCGACAATCTGCTCTTCGAGATCGATCAGATCATCGGCGAGCTGCAAAAATACCGCGACGCGATCGCTCAGCGCGACGAACAGGCCCTGTGGGACCTGCTTGAAGAGGGGAGAGTCACGAAAGAGGAGGTGGACGGCTAGATGAACAGCGTCACCGTCAGCACGCCGTCAAAAAAATACTACGTCCACACGGGCGCCGAGCTGCTGAGCGCGGCAGGCGAGATCGCTGCACCCCTGCGCGGGACCGGCAAGGCGCTGATCGTCAGCGACTCCAACGTCGCGCCTCTGTACGCCGAACGCGTCCAGAAATCACTTGATCATGCCGGGTTCACGCATCAGCTGCACGTCATCCCAGCCGGCGAGCAGTCGAAGAACATCCATTCTCTGTTCCCTCTCCTCAATGCCATGGCCTCCTTCGGCATGACGCGCGCCGACACGGTGTTCGCCCTCGGCGGCGGCGTCATCGGCGACATGGGCGGTCTGGCCGCATCGCTGTACATGCGCGGCATCGGCCTTGTGCAGCTGCCCACCTCGCTGCTGGCAGCCGTCGATTCGTCCGTGGGCGGCAAAACGGCGATCGACCTCGACGCGGGAAAGAACCTTGTCGGCACGTTCTATCAGCCCGACCTCGTGCTGTACGACACCGACACGATCGCGACGTTGCCCGGGGAGCAGCTGGCCAACGGCTTCGGCGAGATCGTCAAGACGGGCATGATCCGCGACGAGCGGCTCTTTAAAGCCTCGGCCGCCGAAAAAATCGACGCGGCCGCAATCGCGAACCTCGTGCACCGCTGCGTCGAGATCAAGCGCGACGTGGTGCGCAGCGACGAGAAGGAGACCGGCCTGCGGATGATCCTCAACTTTGGGCACACGTTCGGTCACGCCGTGGAAAAGTGCAGCAATTTCAGCATCCCGCACGGCTTCTGCGTGGCTGTCGGCATGGCGCTGATCACGGCCGCCTGCGTCAAGCGCCGCATCTGCGAGCCCGAAGTGTACTCGCGCCTGGTCGCGGCGCTGCGGGTCCGCGGCTTGCCGGCAGCCACCCGGTACAGCGCTGACGATCTGTTTGCAAGCATGATGGCCGACAAAAAGCGCGCCAGCAACACCGTTACGCTCGTTCTGCCGCGCGAGATCGGCGTGGTCGAACGCCGCAAGGTGATGCTTGACGAGGCCCGCGAGTTCCTTGAAGAAGGCCTTGAACTGACGAAAAACGCACAGGAGGCGGTCGCATGAACGTAATGCTGGCGCCTGTTCCGCTGAACGGAACGATACGTGCAATCCCGTCCAAGTCGCACGTACACCGCCTGCTCATCTGCGCTGCGCTGGCCGATCGTTCTCTTTCGCTGCCGTGCCGCGTTGTTTCTAATGATATCCGCGCTACAATCTCCTGCCTGAACGCGCTTGGAGCGCATCTGGAACTTGAGCACGGGGGCATTGCTGTTGTCCCGATACGGCGCGCACCGAGCTCTGCCGAGCTCGATCCCGGAGAAAGCGGCTCGACATATCG
>JAGAYQ010000233.1 GCA_017940445.1 Pyramidobacter sp.
CCTCGCAGGGCTACAAGCTCGAAGTGGCCGGCGACACGATCATGGCTCCCCTCTCGCTCTACAGCCGCAAGGTGAAGACCCTCGACGAGCTCAAGGCGCTGGCGGGCAAGAAATAAGACCGTAAATTCAAAGCCAGCATAAAGGCCCGAAGACACCAAGACACAAAGAAAAAAAACGAGAAAAACAGCTTCTTGAAGCGCTTTTCCGCCATTCTTTTCTTAGGGTCTTTGGGACTTTGGGCCTTCTTGTTCAAGAATTGGAATTTGATTTGATTGGAGGACACTCACCATGAACCGTTCGTTCGTTAAAAGCATTGCTCTTATCGCGGCCGCCTTCGCACTTGCCGCTTCGGCCTTTGCCGCCGAGCCGCTGCGCATCGGCGTCGCCGACGATCCCACCAACTGCGGCCGCGCCCTCAAGCTGCTTGAAGCCGCCGGACTGATCAAGAACGATCCCGCCGCGAAGTTCGCGCCCGAGATCAAGGACATCACCGAGTATCTGTACAACGTCGAGATCGTGCCCACACAGGCCAACACGCTCACCGCCATGATCGACGACCTCGACGCCATCGTCATCGGCGGCAACTACGGCATCCCCGCCGGCCTCATCCCCTCGAAGAACGGCCTCTTCATCGAAAAGAGCGACGGCGCGGGCGACAACCCGTTCATCTGCGTCATCGCCGCCCGCACCGACGAGGCGAACGATCCCGACTACGCCAAAGTCGTCAGCGCCTACCGCACGCAGCTCGTCGCCGAATACATGTTCGAGGAGTGGAAAGAAGCGCGCTACCCCGCCTTCCCGTTCGAGAAGAACTACACCGTGCCCGCCGATTTTCTTGAAAAGCTCAACGAATACCAGTCGCCCAAGGAAGGCAAGCGCGTCATCCGCGTCGGCGTCAACGGCGCTATGAACGGCCAATGGAACGCCGTGCAGAAAGTGCTTGACGAGCGCGGCGACAAGATCTTCATCGAACTGGTCGAGTTCGACGCCTTCAACCTGCCCAACGAAGCCCTCAGCGTGGGCGACATCGAGCTGAACGCCTTCCAGCACAAAGCCTTCCTCGCCAAAGAGATCGCCGCCCGCGGCTACAAGATCCAGTCGATCGGCGACACCTACCTGGGCCCGCAGGCCATCTATTCGCACAAGTTCAAAACCCTTGACGAGCTGAAAAAAGCCGCGACAAAATAAAAACATGAAGATCACCAAAGTTATCCTGCGCCGGCTGGCGCTGAAGATGAAGGGCGCGGGGTTCCGCACCAGCTTCGCGCAGATCACGCAGAAGGATTTTTCCCTCATTGAGCTGCACAGTGACAGCGGCCTTGTCGGCTACGGCGAGTGCTCGCCGCTGTTTTTCCCGTGGTACAGCGAGGAAACGACGCTGGGTGCGATCAGCGTGCTCCAGACGGTGCTCATCCCCTCGCTGCTCGACGCGGGAGAGATCGCGTCGCCCGAGGCGTTTTTCGACGCCACATCGTGGATTCGCCGCAACCGCATGGCTCGCGCGGCTGTCGACTGCGCGCTCTGGGACCTGTGGTCGAAGGAGCAGGGGCTGCCGGAATACAAGGCGCTGGGCGGCGTGAGATCGGCTGTCGAAGCCGGCGTTTCGCTCGGCATCGAGCCGACGCCCGACGACCTCTGCCGCACGGTCGAGAAGTACATGAAGCAGGGCTATCGCCGCGTCAAGTGCAAGATCAAGCCGGGACACGACATCCAGTATTTGTCGGCCGTGCGCGAGCGCTTCGGCGACATTATGCTGATGGCCGACGCCAATTCCGCCTACACGCTGAACGACATCCCGCTGTTCAAGGAGCTTGACGACCTCGGTCTGCTCATGATCGAGCAGCCGCTGGCCAGCGACGACATCGTCGATCACCGCCATTTGCAGGCCGCGATCAGGACGCCGATCTGCCTTGACGAGAGCATCGACACGATCGACGATGCCCGGCGCGCGATCGAGCTTGGCAGCTGCAAGATCATCAACATCAAAGTCGCCCGCGTCGGCGGACTGACAGAAGCCAGACGCATCCAGCAGTACGCCGGCGAGCGCGGCGTGTACAGCTGGTGCGGCGGCATGGTCGACGCCGGCGTGGCCCGCGGGCACAATCTGGCTGTCGCAACGCTGCCGTACTACCGCTATCCGAACGACATCCCCGGCAGCGACCGCTACTACGCCGAAGACACCGTGACGCCGTCGACGTTCATCGACGAGCACGCGATGATCGCGCTTCCCGACCGTCCGGGCATGGGCTTCGACCTGAATCAGGACGTGATCGACCGCATCACGGTCGAAAAGTGGGAATACGGCGCAAAAGCGTAACGATAACGCTGCTGCACCGCAAATGAATACAGGCCGTCCGGCGCGAAAGTTTTTTTCGTACCGGACGGCCTGTTATTTTTTCGCGGTGCCTCGCACGGGAAAGGACTCTCGGCAGGGGTCACGCGCTCATCGTATGGGCGCGGCAGCAGCCGCGGGCCAGTTCGTAGAGGTCGCGCATGGGCGCGGTGAGCCGGGATCTGCGCGGATAGCAGAAGTAGAAATGCCGTTCGATGCCGTGACAGCGCAGCGGATAGCACTTCACGCGGTCTTCCACGCGCGGATCGCCCTGGATGAAGCCGTAGGGACAGACCATGACAGCGGCACTTTCGGCCGCGATCAGCTTGGCGGCGTCCATGCCGGGCACTTCGAGCAGGACCTGCGGGTTCAGTCCCAGCCTGGCGCAGAGATGGTCCTGAATGGCGCGCACGCTGTGGCCGCTTGTGAGCGTGACAAAACGCTCGTCACGGGCCTCGCTGAGCTCGATCTCCGTGCCGGGCGGCACGCGCCGGGCCAGCTCCGTCTGATGCGAGGCCATGAGGACGATCTGTTCGTTCTCGACGAGCAGATATTCCAGTTCGTTCTGCTTGAAGCTGGTGGTGATGAACGCAATGTCGCAGCCGCCTTTCTCGAGGAGTTCTTCAAGATGGACGGAGGGCGATTCCTTCAGTTCGACGCCGACGAGCGGCCAGCGCTTCATGAACTCCGGCAGGATGCGCGGCAGCAGCGACACGGAGCGCGAAGCGGAGATGCCGATGCGCAGCGTGGCGCGGTGGTCGCTGGCCATCTCGGCGATCTCGCCGCGCAGATTTTTCTCCAGCGTCATGATTTCCCGCACCCCGTCCACGTACCGGCGTCCCGCCGGGGTGAGCGTCAGGCGGTTGCCGGCGCGGGAGAACAGCGGCGCGCCGAGGTCGTATTCGACAGCCTTCACTGTCTGAGAGAGCGAAGGCTGCGAGATGTGCAGCACGCGGGCGGCGGCGGTGATACCGCCCTGCTCGACGATCGTCATGACGTATTCGGCATGTTTGTAGTTCATGATGCGCCTCCTGAACGGGTCCATAACCGTTTCCCTATGGACGCATAAAAAAAGTTGTAGTAGCGTAATCCTTCACAAGGTCGGATAATGTGTGCAGGTAAAGCTTTTTGGGTTCGTGTGCCGCCTGAAAAGCGGCGTAGATGGCGCGAAGGCGCCAGTTGAGATTTTTGGAGGAGGCAGTACGATGTCAGAATTGGTAGTTGGTATTTTGGGATTCCTCTGCATCATCGCGATCGTTACAGTCCTGTTCAAGGGCAAGATGCAGCCCAGCATTGCGTTCATCGTGTTCCCCATGCTGCTCGGCGTCGCTCTCGTGTTCGGCGGCTACTACACGTGGGCCAACTTGGGGCGCCTGATTCGTTCGGGCTTTGGCAGCACCTCGGCGACGGCCGCGCTGTTCGTGTTCAGCGTGCTGTATTTCGGCATCATGACCGACGCCGGCATGTTCGACGTGGTCATCGGCAAGCTGATGAAGCTGGTCGGCGACAGCGTGATCGGCGTGTGCGTGATGACCTGCGTGATCGCGCTGATCGGCCACCTTGACGGCGGCGGCGCTTCCACCTTCTGCATCGTTGTGCCTGCCATGCTGCCCGTCTACAAGAAGATGCACATGCGTCCCGAGACAATGCTGCGCATCAGCGTGCTCGCCATGGGCGTGCTCAACCTCATGCCCTGGGCCGGTCCGACGATGCGCGCTGCGACGGTGCTCGGCATCGAGGCCAGCTCGCTGTGGCACACGATCCTGCCCATCCAGGGCGCGGGCATCGCTTTGGCGCTTGTCGTCGCGGTCCTTTGCGGCATCATCGAGCGCAACCGCGGCGCGGGACTCAACGGCAAACTGGCCGCCGAAGCGGTCGAGACCGGCGAAACGGTCGTCGCGGAGCAGACGGTGAACGAGCTGGCGCGTCCCAAGCTGTTCGTCTTCAACCTGCTCCTGACGCTGGCCGTGATCGCGATGCTCATCAAGAGCCCCTTCCCCAGCTACGTTCCGTTCATGATCGGTACTGCGACCGCGTTGATCGTCAACTACCCCGGCGGCAAGTTGCACAAGTCGATCATCAACAGCCACGCCGGTCCTGCCCTGATGATGTGCTCCACGCTCATGGGCGCGGGCGTTCTGATGGGCGTCCTGGTCAAGGACGTGAAGGGCGTGACGAGCGTCATCACCTGCATGTCGAACCTGATCACCCAGTTCATGCCCGATGTGCTCGGCCGTCACCTGCCGCTGGTCATCGGCGTGCTCAGCGTGCCGCTGGCGCTGGCGTTTGACACTGACAGCTACTTCTACGGGATGCTGCCCGTCGTCATCGGAATCGGCAAGGGCTTCGGCATCGATGCGCTGCCCATCGCCGTGGCGATGGTGGTGTGCCGCAACTGCGCCACGTTCATCAGCCCGATGGTCCCCGCCACGCTGCTCGGCGTCGGTCTGGCCGGCGTCGACATCAAGGACCACATCAAGCACTCGTTCCTCTGGGTGTGGGCCTTCAGCTTCATCTGCATGATCGTCGCCGTGGTTCTCGGCATCATGCCTGCGTAATCTGGAGTATAATAGGAAAGTCTGAAAGCGGCGGCGTGTTTATCGTCTGCCGCCGCTTTCTCATTGTATCATAATTTTATTGAGTACCCTAAAGAGCAGTTTTCTACAAGGAGGAGATCGCAGCATGGAACTGAAGACCACCGGAGTGGCCGGCACGCTGGAGTCGAGCGACGTGATGATCACGCTCGAACCGAAGACCGGCGGCGGCATCGATCTTGAACTGCAAAGCACGGTTCTGAACAGCTACGGCCGTCAGATCAAGGAGACGGTCCTGGCCACGCTCGACCGTCTGGGCGTGAAAAACTGCGCCGTTACCGTCAACGATCACGGCGCGCTCGACTGCACCATCAAGGCGCGCGTGGAGTGCGCATTTTACCGCGGCTGTCAGTATGACGTCGACGGGAAATACCCGTGGGGAGGTCTGATCAAATGATCCCGCGTCCAAAGCCTGAAAAGTTCCGCCTGCGCCGCACGATGATGTTCATGAACGCGCAGAAGCCCGGCCTGATCAAAGACGCCTACATCTACGGCGCCGACAGCATCATGCTCGACCTGGAGGACGCCGTCGCCGAAAACCAGAAGGACAGCGCCCGCTTCTCGCTCTATCACGCGCTCACCACGATCGACTACGGCGACACCGAGGTGATCGTTAGAATCAACGGTCTCGACACGCCGCACTGGAAAGAAGACATCCGCGTGGCAGTGGCCGGCGGTGCTGACGGCATCCGCATCGCCAAGACGGAGACGGCCGACGATGTGAAAACTGTTGAAGCGGCCGTGCTGGAAGCCGAGCGCGAGTTCGGCGTCGAAGAAGGGCGCACGCTGCTGATGGCCGCCATCGAAAGCCCCAAGGGCGTGCTCAACGCCTACGAGATCTGCACCGCATCCGACCGCCTGTTCGGCGTCGCCATCTCCGGCGGCGACTACCGCAAGTGCATGCAGGTCAAGCCCGTTCCCGGCGGCATCGAGATGCTGGGCGCCCGCGCCAACCTGCTCATCGCCGCCCGCGCCGCTGGCGTGCAGTGCTTCGACACCGTCTTCACCGACCTCGACGACGAAGCCGGTTTCCGCGCCGAGATGCAGCAGAACAAGGACATGGGCTTCGACGGAAAATCGCTGATCAACCCGCGCCAGATCCAGATCGTGCACGAGATGCTCGCGCCCACGCAGAAGGAGATCGCGCAGGCGGAAGCCATCGTGCGCACCATCCGCGAGAACGCCGCCAAGGGCATCGGCGTCTTCACGCTCAACGGCAAGATGCTCGACGTCGCCTTCCTGCCCGGAGCCGAGCGCGTCATTCAGCTGGCCAAGGCCAGCGGCCTGTACAAGGGGGACCTCTAAAATGATCAACGCAGTCGGCAGAGATATTCCTGAAAGCGTCCTCGCCATGGGCTACGAGCCCTACAAGGGCAACGGTTCCCGCGACGGCCAGCTGCTCGCCAAGCAGGGTCCCAAGACGCGCATCTGCGAAAAGCCTCAGGAGACCAAGATCGTCGAATCGATCCGCGAAGCCATCATCAAGTGCGGGCTCAAAGACGGCATGACCGTCTCGTTCCATCACCACTTCCGCGACGGCGACTACATCGTCAACATGGTCATGAAGGAAGTCGTCGCCCTCGGCCTGAAAGACATCACCATTGCCGCTTCCAGCCTCGGTTCCGCCCACGACCCCATCGCGCAGTACATCGAAGACGGCATCGTCACCGGCATCCAGACCAGCGGCATCCGCGGCCGCATGGGCGAAGTGGTATCTCATGGCAAGCTGAAAACGCCCGCCATCCTGCGCAGCCACGGCGGACGCGTTCGCGCCATCGAAGAAGGCAAAGTCCACATCGATGTGGCCTTCATCGGCGCCCCGACGAGTGACGAGTACGGCAACTGCCGCGCCCTGGGCGGCAAGAGCGACTGCGGCGTGCTCAGCTACGCCGTCGTCGACAGCGAATACGCCGACAAAGTCGTCGTCATCACCGACACGCTCGTGCCCTACCCCAACTTCCCCGCCTCCATCCACGGCATCAACGTCGATTACGTCGTCAAAGTCGACGAGATCGGCAATCCCAAGAAGATCGCCTCCGCCGCCGCACGAATGACGCAGAACCCGCGCGACCTGATGATGGCCGAAGCCACCGCCAAGGTGATGGCCGCCACGCCGTGGTTCAAGGACGGCTTTTCGTTCCAGACCGGCGCGGGTGGCCCCTCGCTGGCCGTCAACCGCTTCATCGAGCCGCTCATGCGTGAGCGTGATATCAAGATGAGCTTCGCCATCGGCGGCATCGCCGGCCCAATCTGCGAGCTGCAGCGCAAGGGCCTCGTCGGCTGCATCGTCGACACGCAGGATTTCGACATCGGCGCCATTGACGACATCCGCACCAACCCCAATCACTACGAGATCAGCGCCAGCGAATACGCCAACCCCGCCAACAAGGGCGCGTTCGTCAACAAGCTGGATTTCGTCATCCTCGCCGCCCTGGAGATCGACACCGACTTCAACGTCAACGTCATCACCGGATCTGACGGCGTGCTGCGCGGCGCTCCCGGCGGACACCCCGACACGGCCGCCGGCGCCAAGTGCACGATCATCGTCACGCCGCTGACGCGCGGACGCATGGCCACCGTGTGCGAACACGTCGTCACCGTCACCACCCCCGGCGACACCGTCGATGTGCTCGTCACCGATTACGGCGTGGCCGTCAACCCGCGCCGAGCCGACATCATCGAGTGCCTCGACAAAGCCGGCGTGAAGCATGTGCCCATCAAGCAGCTCCAGGAAAAAGCCTACAGCCTCGTCGGCCGCCCCGATCCGCTGGAGTGGAAGGACAAAGTGGTCGCCATCCTCGAAGCCCGCGACGGCACCGTGCTCGACGTGGTGCGCGAGATCAAGCCGTTTGAGCTGTAAGGCAAATTCAAAGCCCACACGAAGACACGAAGGCCCTAAGGCACAAAGAAAAGCATAAGGCATTAAAAAACGCGCCGCGCTTCCGATTTGATTCGGGAGCGCGGCGCGCTGTTCA
>JAGAYQ010000234.1 GCA_017940445.1 Pyramidobacter sp.
CCTTTACAGCATTATTTATGAAATCATCGACGATGTGAAGGCGGCCATGGAAGGACTTCTCAAGCCGGAGATCCGCGAGAACACGCTCGGCGAAGTCGAGATCCGCAAGATCTTCAAGGCTCCCAAGGTCGGCAAGATCGCCGGCTGCCGCGTCATGAAGGGCAGCATCAAGCGCAACAGCAAAGTGCGTCTGATCCGCGACGGCGTCCTGATCTGGGATGGCACGGTGGCTTCTCTTCATCGCGAAAAAGACGAAGCGAGCGAAGTCCGCGAAGGCTTCGAGTGCGGCATGACCTTTGTCAATTATCAGGATTTCCACGAAGGCGACATGGTCGAAGTGTATGAGCTCGTCGAGGAAAAAAGATCGCTGTAAGCGGTCCAGCGAAGAATAATACGAACACCACGACGCGCCGGCGGTCTGAATGAACTCGTTCAGCGCCGGCGCGTCTGTGCATGCGCTCACGCGCGGAAAGGAGAACAGCATGCCCCGATTCAGGATGGGCAGGATCAACAGTCAGCTTCAGCGCGAGATCTCCCTGATCCTTGCGCAGGATGTGCGCGACGCGAAGCTCGCGGAGGTGATCGTCACCTCGGTCGACTGTTCGAAAGACCTGAAATACGCAAAAGTTTATTACACCACGATTCTGGAGTCCGGACGCGCAGAAATCGCAAAACTGCTGGAAAACGCCGCTGGATTTGTGCGTGCCACGCTTGGACGGCGTCTGTCCTACCGTACGGTCCCCGAACTGACGTTCCGTTTTGATGACAGCGAGGAATTGGCCCGAGAGATGGACCGCGTTCTCGACAAGATTGCCGAGACGCTTCCCGAAGAATCTGAGGAAGCGGAGGAGAACAGAGATGACGGAGCCGGCGAGTGAGCTTCGGCAGATCGCTGCGGTCCTGAAAAAGGAGCCTCGCTGGCGCATTATCTGTCACATCAAGCCCGACGGCGATACGCTTGGCTGCGGCAGCGCCCTTATGACAGCGGCGCTGCTGCTTGGAAAAGATGCTGTTTGGGGCGGCGCCGATCCGATGCCGCCTTTATATCGCTTTTTGCCTCATGCTGCTGAATACGAGCAGGTGAATTCAGTTCCGGACGACGGCCGGTGCCTGATTGCCGTTGATGTCAGCACACGCGACAGGGGACTTTCTGCGGCTGACGTGCGGATCAGCATTGATCATCATAAGGATAACGAAGGCTTTGCGCGCGAGGTTAACTGGATCGTGCCGGAGGCGGCTGCTGTGGGCGAGCTGATCTTTGAACTCGTGCAGCAGCTGGGCTGCGGCCTGACGCCAGCGATTGCCCAAGCGCTGTATGTTTCGATCGCGACCGACTGCGGCTGGTTTCGTTTTTCAAATACCACTGCCAATACGCTGCGCGTCGCATCCGAACTGGTGAAAGCCGGTGCCGTGCCGCATGAGATCGATGAACTGCTCGACTATAACGATTCGCTGGCAAAGATGCGCCTCTGGGGCCGCTGCCTGAGCCGAGCAGAAAAAGCAGGGTCGAGGTCTGTGATTTCCTGGGTGTCGCATGATGATTTTCGTGAAACAGGGGCGCTTGAAGCCGATACCGAGGGGCTTGTCAACATGCTCACTCATGCGGCAGGAACAGATATGACCGTCCTTGTGTCAGAGACAGCACGCGGCCTGCGGTGCAGCTTTCGTTCCCGCGGCAGTCTTGCGGCCAATGAATTGGCTGCGAAGTGGAACGGCGGAGGCCACCGCTATGCAGCCGGCTGTACGATCGAAGCGGCTCTCGAGGCCGGGCTTGATATGATCAGGAAGGAGCTGGAGCGTGTATAACGGCATCATCGTCCTTGACAAAATCTACGGCGCCCCCAGCCGCGCCTGTGTCAATGGCGTCGGCAGCGCTCTCGGCGGACGTAAGCAGAAAACCGGACACGCTGGCACGCTCGACACGACAGCTTCCGGCGTCCTCGTCGTGCTTGCAGGATATGCGACCCGGCTTTCGGAAGCGGTCATGAACCTTCCGAAAAGTTATGAGGCTCTGGTGACCTTCGGCTGGGAGACTTCGACCGACGACGCTTCTGGTGCTCCATTGAGCGAACCTGTGCAGAAGGATTTCGATGAAAAATCGCTCGTCTCCCTGCTGACGGCGTTCTGCGGCGTGCGCATGCAGACGCCTCCCAAGGTATCGGCCGTGAAAGTCGACGGCGCCCGCGCGCATAAACTGACGCGTGCCGGCGGCGATCCCAAGATCATGCCTCGCCCGGTCAATATCACCTCGATCAGCTATCTCGGACGCAGCCCGAAGGGGGAGGCACGGCTGCTGGTCCGGTGCCATCGCGGCACCTACATCCGCAGCCTGGCTCGTGACCTTGGCCGCGCGTTGGGCATCAGCGCGCATCTGACCGGACTGCGCCGCCTTAACGTCGGCGGTTTTACCTGCGAGCAGGGACTGCCGTACAACCCTCAGGCGCGTCCTGCAGAAGATGTCATTGCTGCCTCGATTCAGCCGGTTGAGACGCTTGCGTCACAGTATTACAGCTATGATGCCAACGCATTTTGCGAAAAGCGTCTCTCAAACGGGCTGAACGTCTATCTCAGCTTCATGCAGCGCCGCGGCGGGGGCGTCGTTCCAGTCAGTGACGGTGTGATCGTACTGGGAAAAGAGCTTTTTTGTCTGGGGGCGCTTCGCTGCGAAAAGTCCCGCTGGGTCGTCTGCCCTCAGGTCAACCTGCCGAGAGAGGCGGTTTTGCCGTGATCGTCTGCATTGGCGCGTTTGACGGGTATCATCGCGGGCATTTTTCTCTGTTTGACCGTGCTCGGAAATTGGCGCGTGAGCTTGGAACGGAGTGGAAGCCCGTCACGTTTGAACCCCATCCTCGTTTTGTCCTTGGCGGACTCAAGGCCAGACTTTTTACGCCCGCCGAGAAAGCCTTTCTGCGAGCCAACTTTGACATCCCTGAACCGCTTGAGATTCCCTTTACGCGTGAGTTTGCCGCCGTCGAACCAGGCTCGTTTCTCGATGAGCTGCGCGCACGGCTGACGCTTGACGGGATCGTCGTCGGCAGTGATTTTCGCTTTGGCCGCGGGCGGGCGGGGGACGGAGCCTTCCTCAGCCGCTACTGTGCGGAGCATCAGCTGAAATTTTCGCTCGTTCCACAGCTGACTGAGGCTAATGAGCCGATAAGCAGCACCCGAGTGCGCACATTTGTCGAAAATGGTGACCTCGAAGCTGCTTCATCTCTGCTTGGGTATCCGTTCTTCATCAGCTCCGCTGTTGAACATGGAGAACAGCGCGGGCGGACTCTCGGGTATCCGACCGCGAACCTTCTGCCGGGCGAGAGCAAACTGCTTCCCGGTGAGGGCGTGTATGCCGGTGCCGCCTGGGATGACGGCCGATGGTATGCAGCGGCGGTTTCTGTCGGACGCAATCCGACTTTTCTATCGAGCGGCAATATGCGCGTCGAGGCTCATCTGCTTGACTTTTCGAAAGATCTGTACGGCCGGCAGCTGTTTCTGACGCTCCTGTGCCGCCTGCGTCCGATGATTCGCTTTGCTTCTGGAGATGAACTCGCGGTGCAGCTGGCACATGACTGTGATCAGACTAAAGAGATTTTTGCAGGAGCAGTCACACAGATCGTTACTTTTCGTCAGTTCAGTTTGGAACATTTTGCTGGATAATGAATCAAAGGTAGTCCACTGGCTTTGCGGGGGGACTACCTTTTTGTTTGGCATTTCTGTCGGTATAGAAGAACCTCCCGAGAGTGAACCGCTCAAAGCTCATCTCAGGAGGTCCCGTAATGCACGATATACA
>JAGAYQ010000235.1 GCA_017940445.1 Pyramidobacter sp.
ACGGCTACGACGCGGTGAACAAGCTGCTCGAATCGTCCGATGTGCCTCACTGCACCAGATGCGGCGGCGTGATCAAGCCGGACATCGTCTTCTTCGGCGAGAACGTCAAATACCTTGACGAGTGTCAGCGTCTGTGCTCGCGCGCAGATCTGCTGTTCGTGCTGGGCTCGTCGCTGAACGTCTACCCGGCCGCGCTGCTGCCGCAGATGTGCAAGGGCTCGATCGTCATCGTCAACCGCGGCGAAGTGTCGACCGACTACCTCCCCTCTTCGCGCGTCACTCTGCGTGTCGATGATGATCGGGATACGTTCTTCAAAGAAGTAGAAAGCGTTATGAGCAATCAGTGATCGGAATTCAACAGCAAAAGCGGCGGCGCCTCGTGATGATGACGAAGCGCCGCCGCTTTTCTGTATTCTTCTGTTTTCGCTTACGCGTTCGCGTTCCAGTGAACGGTGTATTTCTCGACAAAGCCGCAGGGACCGTAGGCCATTTTGGCGTGGCGCAGGCCTTCGTCGCCCATGTCCTCTTCACGGTTGGCGATCTTGTAGCTGCGGGCGTCGTAGAACAGAAAGTCCTTGTTGATGACCTGGTAAACTTCGTGGAACTCGGGCAGGCCCTTTTCGTAGTGGATCATGATCAGGTCGTCGTTCACGGGCTCGGCGAGCGTATAGGCGATGAGACGGCCGTCAAGCTCGATGGCGCCGCCGATCAGCCCAAGCTCGGTCCAGTGGTCGAGCACGCGCATGATGCCTTCGCCCTCAGCGGCGAGCATCTTCGTCATGAACTCGTTCTCGTCGTGCGTCCACGATGCCTGGAGCTCCTTCACGCGGGCGGTCATCTCGGGCGTCAGGGTCAGATACTGCGCGGCATGCTCGCGGCGGAACTTGTTGACGCGGTTGCGGCGCTTCATGTGCTTGTTGCCGGCCAGCGTCGCCAGTTCTTCGACGGGATACAGATATTCAAAGCTGGCGCGGTTTTCTTCGGCACTGATCTTGGCGCCGAGCTGCTGCTGCCAGATCTGCACGAGCGCTTTTGGCACATCTGCAAAATCAGCTTCGGGGCCGACATGCTCGAGCAGCTGCTTTTCCCAGTCGTCGCGGTGCCAGCTGCCGGCAGGGGCCAGCCACTTGAGATCGGGCCTGGTCTGGCGCATCCAGAGCAGCTCCGGCTCCCAGGCGATCTCGTAGCCGAAGAAATCCTTCCACGCCCAGAGGATGACGAAGCTCATATCAGACGAATATTCGTCGCAACGCAACCAGTAGTCTTTGTACTCCTTGTACTTGGAAACATCAAATTGCTGAAAATCCACGGGATAAAACGCCTCCTGGCATTATTCGATGATCGTGCGCATCCGCGCGGTTGTATTCTACCACAGAAACGCATAAAAAAGGGGGGGAAGCACACAACGCTCCCCCGCAAAAAGCTATTCGACAAAAAGACGCACGAGCACGACGGCAATGACCAGGCCAGGCAGCGCGTTCATCAGCTTCATCTTCACCAGCCCGAGGATGGAGAGGCCGACGCCGAAGAGCATGACGCCGCCGGTAGCAGTCATCTCGATCGTGGCCGCCTCGGTCATATAGGGCTGGACAAAGCGCGCGGCCAGCGTGAGCGAGCCCTGATAGAGGAACACGGGAATGGACGAGAACATCACGCCGACGCCGAACGTGGCCGCCAGAGCAACTGAGATCAGGCCGTCCATCATCGACTTGGTGAGCAGCAGCGTCGGATAGCCGCCGAGCCCCTCTTCAAACGCGCCGAGCACCGCCATCGAGCCGATGCAGAAGATGAGCATGGCCGACATCAGTCCCTGCGTGAAGTTGGAGCCGAGGCCGCTGTGCCTGGCCTGAAGATGCTCGACCATTCTCTCGACGCGGCCGTCGATGTCGAGCAGGCCGCCGATGATGCTGCCGGCGCAGAGCGAAAAGACGACGACGAGCATGTTCTGCGTCTTGAGCGCCATGCCGATGCCGATAATGGCCGAAAAAAGCCCCAGGCACTGCTTGGGCAGCTCCATGACATCCTCGCGCACGCGCTTGCGCAGGGTGTAGCCGATAAATCCGCAGACGATGATGGCCAGGCCGTTGACGATCGAGCCGAAAAGAGGGATGGACTGCAAGAACTTCAAAAAAACTCCTCCTTAATAAAAGCAAATCCAGGGCGGCCGTAAAAGACTTTCATCGCGGCCGAAACACAGGGCATTATAACACTTTCGCCGTCGTAATTCCGTTCCGCTCCGCAAACGTTCATAAAAAAATCGGGACTGCTATCTGCACAGCAGTCCCGATTTTTTTGACGTTCTGTTATTCTTCGACCAGTTCAGCCTCGACTGCGGCGCTCTTACGCGCGCGGCGCGGAGAGCGCTTGCGGCGGACTTTGAACGACAGTTCGCCGTCTTTGAGCACGCCGTCGATCGCCGCGCCTTCGGGCACGCCGGAGAGGATGAGGTCGGACAGAG
>JAGAYQ010000025.1 GCA_017940445.1 Pyramidobacter sp.
ATGCCGACAACGTAGACCTCAAGAGGCTTTTTCACGTTCGCCCCCGCGCCGAGCACGTCCGCCCAGTACTGCAGGCCCGAGGCGATGCCGCTCTTGATGTATTCGTTCAGCGTGTAGGCGACCTTTCCCGCGGCCGGCTCGAAGAAGCCGATATTCTCGCTTTTATCCAGATAATGCACGGTGAACAGGTCCTTGCCTGCGCCGATGATCGTCTTTGTATCATTGGTATCGACAGCAGCAGCCGGAGATGCCAGTCCGAGCAGGAATGCCGACAGCGCCAGTGCCTTTGCCGTGCGTCTTTTCGCGTACTTCACAACGGTCCCTCCCTGCAAGATCGTGTACTCATGCTTTTTGAAACGCGGCAGAATCATTCCTGCGCGCTTCGATTTTATATTTCTTATTATAACGCAGGATTGCTTTTTTTCGCAACCCGCAGAGGCAGAGAGTGAAGGGAAAGTTTTGATTCAAAGCCAGCACGAAGGCACAAAGACACGAAGACCCAAAGGGAAACTTTGGGGAAAAATGCCTGTGAGCGCACGCATCACCTGAGAGCGATGCGGCGCGTTTTTCTGCCTGTGTGATCTTTAAAGGAACGTTTTGAACAGGACTTGCCTTGACGAAACGGCGCTGTTTAGATATAGTAAAAATGTACGAAAATGCCAAAAGTATGAAAATACAGGAAGGGGAGACGTTTATGAGCGAAAAGATCTCGGCTGTGAGCGGGGAAAGTCGATTTCTCATGCTGCAAAGGCTTGTCGCCGGTCTTGTGCTCGGCACCGCCTTCGGACTGGCGATGCAGTGGGCGCGCCTGCCGCTGCCTGTCAGCATCGCTGTCACGTTCAACGGCCTGTTCAGGGAGTTCCTCGATTACAGCGTGCCGCTGCTCGTGCTCGGCTATGTCACCTCCGGCATCGCCGGACTGGGACACGGCGCGGGCAAGGCGCTGGGCGCGACGCTGCTGCTGTCGGCCGTCATGCTCGCCGTTGCCGGATTCATCGCCTTCGGGGTCGGTCACGCGGCGCTGCCGCATCTTCTGCCGAGCGGCTCGGAAGTCCAGCACTTCAACGCCGAAAGCAGCGCGGCCGTTCAGGCGCTCTTCATGATCGACATCCCTCCCATCATGGACAGCATGAGCGCCACGCTCACCGCCTTCATCCTCGGCGCGGGCATCTCATCAACGAGCCACTCCGGGCTGCGCAGCGCCGCCGCGGGGCTGGAGAAGATCGTCGATCTGCTCGTGCGGCGCGTCATCGTGCCGTGCCTGCCGTTCCACGTCTTCGGCATCTTCGCCGAGCTGGCCTATTCGGGGACCGTGTTCCGCGTCATCCGCACGTTTTCGGGCGTCATCATGCTGATCGTCGCGCTGCAGAGCGCCTTTCTGCTGCTGGAGTACATCGCGGCGGGCCTGTTCGCCGGCAAAAATCCCCTGACGATGCTCAAAAACGCGCTGCCCGCCTACGTGGGCGCGCTGGGAACGCAGTCGTCGTCGGCCGTCATCCCCGTGTCGCAGGCCTGCGCCGTGCGCAACGGCGTCAGCGACGAGATGGCCAGCTTCCTCTGCCCGCTGTGCGCCTCCAGCTACCTGCCCGGCTCGATGTTCTCGCTCACCGTCGGCGCCGTCGCGATCCTGACGCTGAAAAACGGCGCGCTGCCGGCGATTGCCGACCTGCTGCCGTTCATCCTGCGCCTGGTGCTCATCGTCATCGTCGCGCCCGGCGTGCCCGGCGGCGCTGTGACCGCCGCGGCGGGGCTGTTCAAAACACAGCTGGGCTTCGGCCCCGGCCTGATGGCGCTGTTCACGGCGTTCGACATCG
>JAGAYQ010000236.1 GCA_017940445.1 Pyramidobacter sp.
ATCGCTCTTGATCTTGCCGACGTAGAACTCATCCGTCGGCGTCAGCGTCAGGCCGGTAAACGTCTCGAGCACAGTGTCATCGCGGATGACTTTGAGCGTGAAAACGCTCGTATCATCGTCGCTGCTCTCGATGGCAACCGCCAAGCTGTTGCCCCAGGTTCCGGGGCTGTTTGCCTTAACTTTAAGCGTGTTGACCGGCGTGCTCGCGCGGTCTTTGAGGATGACCTGTGCCGTCGCCGGCGTACCGTGCACGATGCGGTTCACCCACAGCGTCGCGCCATACTGGAACGCGCGCTTGATGATCGCAGGGAACGTGCTGTACTCCAGTTCGCCGCCGAAGTAGCGCTCAAACTGCGCCGCGCTGCCAACGCGAATCGGTTTATTCACGGGGCCGCGCTCGGTAATGCCTTCGACGCAGGAAATGCCCTTCAGTAGAGTATCGACGAAGAAGCTAGCGTCTTCCTCATTCACGATGACGCGGGGAAATCCCATACCCATTATTCATCGCCTCCCTCAGTCTCGATAGAAATAGCGCCCACGCGCTCCGCCGCCCTCATCGCCGCGCTGATCTGCTCGACGGGGACAAGGACGCCCTTATTCCCGCGTCCGGCCGGACGCAAATACAGGCTTTCGCCGCTGTTCAGCGGATAATCCCGCGACACCGGCGTCAGGTTCTTGACGCGAACGGTCGCAGCGGCCGCAGCCGTCTCTTTCACCGCAGGCGTCGCCTCAACTTCGGTCTTTTCAACTTCAGTCTTTTTTGCCATTGACTCCTAACTCCTTTCAGGTGTGATCTCAGTGATGATGTCAGTAATGAGCGTTCCCGTCTCGACCACGCCGCTGTAAACTTCCACGTCGCGGACGCGCAGGCTGCCGAACGCCTCGTAAATCTCGGACGCGTTCGGAGCGCCGCTGCCATTGGGGAACGTCTCCCACTCCCACGAAAACTCGCGCTCGCGCTGTGTTGTTTCCTGCGTCACCGTCAGCACGGGAAAGTTGTGCGCGAGGCGCGAACACTTTTCCAGCAGGTTCAGCAGGTCAAGCGCGTTCTCAGCGCTCAGGCTGATCGAAAATCTCAGATCATAAAACCTCGGCGACGGCTCGCGCGTGAACGTCTCTCCAACGCGGTCGATGTCCGTGATCTTGTACGTCGCGCGCCTCATGTCCATCGCCTCCACCGGCTGCGGACCTTCAAGCACGATCGCGGGCACCTGCTCCAGCTCGGTAATGTTTCCGCCGGGCGCAAGGTGTGTATTCGATTCAATCGTCTTGAACAGCCGCAGCAGCGCGCGCGTCGATTCAAGTATCATGCGAATGCCTCCGTGATCGCTTGCGTGTAAATCCCTTCCAGCTTGCGCCGGAACGCCTGGTCGTTCAGCGTCGCGCGCAGGAAACTGCGTTCTGGGATGCGAATGAACTGTGTCGTCTTTTTCAGGTGTAGGCCTTGACTGTGCAAATACCCGCGCATTTTGTCCGTAACGCGAATCGTGCAGCCGTACTCATGAACAGCGGCGATGTCCACGGGGCCGTTTTTGCCCTGAACGACTTTCTTCACGCCGACCAGGATCTTCGTCGGCGAAAGGACTTCATACGTCGCGCTGTTGCGCAGATCGCCGTGATCTATGAGCGCCTTGCTGCTCTTTTTCTGAGCGATCGTGAACGGGTGCAGCGGCGCGAACTGCTTTCCGCCCGGAGCCTGACTTGTGATTCCGCGCTTGATCTCGCCGGAAGCGAACACGCCGGCGCGATTGGCCGCGCGGGTCAAGGTCTGCTTCAAATACGCGGGATTGAGCATTTTCAGCGCCTTGTCCCAGTCGCCCGTCAGCCCGCCGGAACCGCTCATGAACCACGCCTCCGCACGAAACCAACGTGCACGTGATGGAACTTGCCGCCGTAGTGAGCTTTCGGCGCGATCTCGGTAATGACGAGGCGGCCGCTGTTTTCCAGCTCCATTTCGTCGCCCTTGCCCGCGCCGAGCGCCGCCCACTCGTCCGCGTAAAACACGATGTGACCGTCGCTTTGCGGCCGGTCGCCGGCTCCGCTTGGCGAAAGTGCCTCAAATTTGGCCCAGAAGACCTGCCCTTTTATTTCACAAGGGTCGGCCCACGTAGGGGTAACTTTGCCAAAATCCGGGTCGCTGACGGGCGATTCCCGGCGAAATATCTTCACAGACACGGGGTGTATTAGGCGGGGTGTCATAGCATCGTCACCTTCACGTGGCGGACTTTGTATCTCGATAAAGTCTGATCGACTTCTGGAATGCCCGAGAACGTTTCTGAGGCAATGAGAGCATCAAGACTTCTATCGAGGGTGTAACTGTGTCCGTCAGTCGTCTCGCTCAGCAATCTGCGCCGCTGATACTCGTCTGTCTGCGCGTCTACGTCGGCAAGCCCGGCCTGCTGCGTCAAAGCGAGAATGAGTGCTGCGCGACGAATCGCGTAAGGCGTGATGCGCTCCCCTTCTGCGTCGAGGTCGACACAGCCCCACGTCCCTGTTATGGCTACGTTCTGCAATCCCTTCGTCCACGGCCGCTCTTTCCTGAAAATGCGGGGATTCATACGGTCGTCAGGCGTATGCCTGTTGTAGTTCACGTAATCCGTGATTTCCTCGCCGTCGCAGGTGATCTCTTCAACGTCCAGAAGACACAGCGGCAAATCGAGCCGGTAGCCGCCAGTACCGTCGAGATAAAGCGTGCACGGCATCGGCTCAAAAACGTTGTGCGTCATGAGGTCTATATACTCGCTCACGCGCGCGCACACGCCTGTCATACGCACTTCGTCGGCCTCGTCAATGACCGCGCCCTCGGCTCTCAATTCGTCGAGCGTGCAATAGGCCATTTTGTGCCTCCTATTCAGTAATTACTTCCTCGAACAATCCCGTCCTCAGAAGTTTTTCTGCTGCGCTGCGCGCAAGCGTAGCCGTGCCGCCCTTATGGAAAAACGGCGCGCCGCCTCC
>JAGAYQ010000026.1 GCA_017940445.1 Pyramidobacter sp.
CACGACGCCGATGATGATCGCCTGCCAGTATTCATCCGACGTTCAGACTGTGAAAGAGCTGTACGCAGCCGGAGCCGAGGTCATGCGCCCCCGCCGCGGCCGCGATCTGCCGCTCCACTTCGCCGCCCGCAACGACACGGGCAGCGCGCCGCAGATCATCCGCTTCCTGCTTGACAGCCGCGCCGAAGTCGACTGCCGCAACGGCGGCGGCTGGACGCCGCTGATGACAGCGGCGCAGTTCAGCTCGCACCCGGAGACGTTGAAGGCGCTGCTCGATGCCGGCGCGCAGGTAAATGCGCGCAAGAACGACGGCATGAACGCCGTGATGGTCGCCGTCTCCAACGCTTCACCGCAGGCGAACGCGATCGTCAAAATGCTGATCGACGCCGGCGCCGATCTGGAAACGACCGACGGAAGGGGACGCACCGCGTTTGAAGTCGCGGCCCGCAGCGGCCGCTCACTGGAAACGCTGCGTCTTGTTGCGCAGCATGAGACCGCCAGCAGCCTGCGGATACAGAACGCCCGCCTCGCCGCCGCGCCGGCCGCAGCGAACGTCACGCGCTACGTCCGTGTCATGAACGCGCCCGATAAGCGTTCCAAGGCCGCGATCCCCTATCACGAGACGCGCCCCGGCGCACTGCTGGGCAACAAGCTGCGAGCTCTACACCTACTACCTCCACTTGAAAACTCTGATAATAATGCATGTTCTGCAAGCACTCAGGAAGACACGCTCACCAAAGGCGTTTTCGTAGCACGTTTTAGAAAACTTCTCCGTTCGTATAATTTTCCACTCCCCCAACGCAGTCCTCTGAAGAGTTCTAAATCAAAGTCAAATATTATTCTCAAAAATTCAATTGCTACTACTGCCCAAGACAAAAGGATTGTCGTACCTTCTATCCCGCAGCCCCTCCCCGCCCAGGCTCCCAAGCCCGGCGTGCCGGTCAAGCCGGCTGCCCCCGCGCCTGTTCAGCCGCTGACGCCTGAAGAGGAATTCCCCGCCGAGACCTTCTCTGTCACTGAACTGCTCTCCGCTCACCCTGTCAGCGAAACGGACGCCAAACTGGCCCGCCAGCTTGACGAAACTGTGAACGAAGCGGCCAGGGCAAAGGATGAACGCCGTGAAGATGAAGTCTATCCGCTATAGCTGTCCGGCGCATCTGGCAGCGTCAAGGGCGGCAGCGGCACACCGGCCGCGCTTTTGGGCGCCGTCAACCGCAGTGCCCGGCTCGTCTCGCGTCCGGCATTCCAGGCAGCTCAGCTGCGCGCTTCGCAGTTTTCGCGCTACACCAAGCGCCGCGGCCTGAAAAAGATGCGTCCGCAGTTCCGGCGCGACCGCGTCGAGATCACGCCGCTGATGCTGGCCGCCGTCAACCCCAGCGATGCCGCGCCCGACATCATCGCCTGGCTGCTTGAACGCGGCGAACAGCTCGAGGCCCGGGACGGCGAAGGCCGCACCGCCCTGATCTGTGCTGTGCGCTACAATGCGTCGCCGCTCGCCGCAGAAGCGCTGATCAGCGCCGGAGCCGACACGCACGTCAGGTTCAACGGCAACGATCTGCGCCGCCTGCTGCGCTTCAACAACCGCATGTCCGCGCACGATAAAAAAGCGCTCGCAAAGCTTCTGAGCGGCCGCAAGTAATAAGGAAACGCTGATAAAATACGTCATCTCCTGCGAAACGCTGTCCGAGGGGCTCCTCCAACGTACGGAAGTACGCCTCCGGAGTCCCCTTACGGACAGTTTTCTTCGGATCTGACGCATTTTCTCAGGTTTCCTCTGCGCTGGACAAATTCTGCATAACGGGATTAAATCAGCGTTTCCATGACACTAAAAACGAGGCGGAGCTTCTCCCCAGCAGGAGAGGCTCCGCCTCGTTTTTGCCTTTATTATTGCAGCTGGCCGTCGAGCAGCTGTTCGACGATCGCGCCGACGCCGCCTTCGTCGTTCGATGGGGCGATCAGGTCGGCCTTGTGCTTCAGCTCGTCCTCGGCGTTGCCCATCGCCACACGGATCCCCGCGCTGTCGAAGAGCTCCAGGTCGTTCAGGTTGTCGCCAAATGCGGCGATCTCCTCTTTCGCGATGCCCAAATCAGCCGCCGTCATCGCCAGCGCGGCGCCCTTTGTGGCCTCGGGCGCGAGGACCTCAAGCTGATAAGGATGCGAGAG
>JAGAYQ010000237.1 GCA_017940445.1 Pyramidobacter sp.
CGGGCGTGTAGCCGCCGTGCTTGGCCGTGTAGACTGTATAGCAGACGAACAGCGCCGTCATCAGCAGTCCGGGAACGACGCCGGCCATGAACAGCTTGCCGGTCGAGTCTTCGGTGACCGTGGCGTAGATGATCATGGGGATGCTGGGAGGGATCAGGATGCCCAGGGTGCCGCCGGCGGCCAGAAGGCCGAGGGTGAGCTGCTTGTTATAGCCGTGCTTGATCATGGCCGGGTAAGCAACCATGCCGATCGTGGCGGCCGTCGCAGCGCCGGAGCCGGTGATGGCCGCGAAGTAGGCGCAGGCGAAGATCGTGCCGATAGCAAGGCCTCCGGGCAGGTGGCGCACCCAGGTGTTCATGACGTCGAACAAGTCGTCTCCGACGTGTCCGTCGAGCAGGAACTGGCTCATGATGACGAAGATGGGGATCGAAAGCGTGTTGAAGCTCTCGAGCGAGGCCCACATGGTCGTGCCGACCAGACGGACGGGCAGATGGAACATGTGGATAAGGATCAGCGAGGTGCAGCCCAGGCCGAAGGCGACGGGCATGCCCATAGCGAGGATGAACAGCAGGATAGCGACAACAAGAAGGAAATTAGTCATCTGAGAGCGTCCTCCTTACTTCTGCTCGGCGCAGTCGCAGCCGAAAAGCGACGCGAGACGCTCGAGGATGATGACGACGAACTGCACGGCCAGCATGGCGAAGCCGATCAGAAGCGGCAGCTGGATCCACCAGACGGGGATGTGCATCATGTTGTCGGTGAGCTTGTTGAGCTTGATGCTGGTCTGGATCATCTTCCAGGCCTGCGTGGTGACCACGTAGCAGAAGTACGCGGCCATGGCGCTGGTGATGACGTCGAGGACGAGCTGCATCTTCTTGGGGAAGCGGTCAAAGATCAGGTCGATCTTGACGTGCTTGCCGAGCATCAGCGTGTAGGCCGAGCCGATCAGCATGGTCCACATGAACAGGTAGATGGCCGTATCCATGACCCAGATCGTGGGCGACTTGAAAATGCCGCGCATAACGACCTCGTAGGCGAGGATCAGGCCCATCGCGAAAATGCCAAATCCTGCGCAGTAGCCGAGGAACGTGTTGCAGAATCTGGTGATGGAACGAAGGACTTTCAACATATTATGAAACCTCCCGGTTCAGTCTGAATGAAGCCCCGGCGATTGGCGTCGGGGCTTCATAGGTGCTGCAAATGTGCGGATCTTCAGAGAACCTTACTGGAAGGTCTTGGGATCCTTGGCAATGGCGACCAGCTTCTGGCCGATCTCGCCAGCGCGCTCGAGATACTTGTCCCAAACGCTCTTGGTGGCTTCGATCATCTGGGCGCGCTCTTCAGCGGTCAGCGTGTTGACCTCGAGGCCAGCGTCACGGACGGTCTTCTCAGCAGCGCCTTCAGAAGCGGCGACGGCGTCGCGCAGGTACTGCTCGGCGACCTTGCCGGCCTCCATGATGGCCTTCTGAGTGGCCTCATCCTGGTCGTTCCACCACTCCAGGTTGGCCTGGACGGAGAACTGAGCGGTGCTGTAGTTGGCGATCGTCAGGTACTTGCTGACTTCGTAGATCTTGCGGCTGACGGCAGCGGGCATACCAGTGGTGGCGCCCTTCACGGTGCCCTGCTGGATGGCCATGTACATTTCAGCCGAGCTGATCAGCGTGGGGGCCGCGCCAAGGGCCTTCAGCGTGATGGAGTCGCCGGCCGAGTAGCTGCGCATCGTCAGACCCTCAAAGTCCTTGGGGGTGTGCAGAGGATGCACGTTGTTCCACATCTGGATGAAGCCGTAGTCGCACCAGAACAGGTTCTTGACGCCCTTCTTGTTGAATTCGGCATCAAGGATGTCGTTCGCGCCGGCATCAAGGAACTTCTTGGGCGAGGACAGATCGGGGAACAGGAAGGGAAGATCGAACACGTCGGCAGCGGGAACCTGGCCGCCCCACTTGTAGGTGCCGACCAGACCGACTTCGACGAGGCCTTCCTGAACGGCCTCAAGGATCTGGGCGTCGCTGTACAGAGCGCCGGAATCGGCCACGTTGACCTTGGTCTTGCCGCCGGTCAGCTCAGCGACCTTGTCGGCGAAGACGTGGATCGTCTTGGAGATGTGGTGGGAGGGGGGGAACTGGTTGGAGACGGTGAACTCACCGGCGAAGGCGACGGAGGAGCTCAGAGCCACAACGGCCGCAACTGCTGCAACTTTCTTGAACATTGGAATTACCACCCTTTAACAAAAAATTTTGCTGCATTCCCTTTTCAGAAAAGGGAGATTGGCGGGAGCGAAAGCTCCCGCACGAATCCGGAAATAGTGAGTGGAGCGGAGAGCTACTTCTGCTGCGGGATCTCGGGCTTCGGCTTGCCGAAGGCGCTGGCGCAGAGGCTGCCCATCGTCTTGAGGCCGTAGTCCTTGAGCGAGCGGGCAACGGCAACCAGCTTGAGCGGATCAAGGCCGGTCTCAACGCCCATGCTCTGCATGAGGTAGACGAGATCTTCGGTGGCAGCGTTGCCGGCAGCGCCGGGAGCGAAGGGGCAGCCGCCCAGACCGCCGATGGCGGAGTCGAACTTGTTGAAGCCCTCGTCAAGAGCGCACTTCACGTTCATGGCTGCGAAGCCGTAGGTGTTGTGGATGTGCAGATAGGCGGGGATGCCCTCAAGCGCGGGCTTGACCACACGCAGAGTCTCGGTGAAGTCCTTGGGCGTGCAGGTGCCGATCGTCTCGGCAAGCGTGATGATGTCGACGCCCTTCTCGCGGACCTTGCCGATGAGCATCTTGACGCGCTCGGGATCCATGCGGCCCTCGAAGGGGCACATGAACGACGTGGCCATCGAAACGCAGATCTTCGCCTTGCCGCGGGCAAGAGCGATGATGTCGTCCATGCCGGCCAGCGACTGCTCGACCGTGCGGCGGATGTTGGCCATGTTGTGGCTCTCGCTGCACGAGAAGACGATGTTGAGCACGTCAGCGCCGGCGGCCAGAGCGCCCTCAGCGCCCTTGAGGTTGGGCACGAGCGCGGTGAACTCGACGCCGGGGTTGGCGGCCTTCACAGCGGGAAGGACATCCTTGGCGTCAGCCAGCTGAGGGATCGCCTTCGGGCTGACGAACGAGGTGATCTCCATCTCCTTGACGCCCGTGGCGAGCATCGCGTTGATGAACTCGATCTTTTTCTCCGTGGGGATGAACTCCTTGACGCTCTGGAAGCCGTCGCGGGGGCAGACCTCGCGGATGATCGCATTCTTGGGAAGGTTATTGAATTCCATGGTAAAAGATCCCCCTTTTGAAGACCGCGCTTAGATAGCGCCCTTGGCCTTGAGGTCCTCGAGCTGAGCGTCGCTCAGGCCGAAAATGCCCTCGTAGACTTCCTTGTTGTCAACGCCGGGCGTAAGCGGCGCATGGCGCGTGATCTCGACGGGCGTGCCCATGAGCTTGACGGGGTTGCCGTTGACCTGCATGTCCTCGCCGATGA
>JAGAYQ010000238.1 GCA_017940445.1 Pyramidobacter sp.
GCGCCTCCTCCACCGAAGCGCGGGCCCCCGCGGCCAGAGCGAATATCAGGATGAACAGAGCGCATAATTTTTTCACAGCCGCACCTCGTTTTTTCCGCAGAGATTGCCGCCACGCGCAGGGTGCGCACGAACAGCATCTTCATTATGAGCGTTCGCGCCCCCGCCGTCAAGCGCGCAAAAGCGCCCGCCGCAGACCGGCTTTAAGCCAGTCCGCGGCGGGCGCTTTGTGTGCTGTGTTTTCTTCTGCTGTCAGTTACTCAATGGCGATCGTGCGGCTCTGCTCGATCTCCTCCTGAGCCTTCTTCGGGAAGGTCAGGCGCAGGATGCCGTCTTCCAGCTTGGCCGTGATGTCTTCCTTGCGCACGTTCTCGCCCACGTAGAAACTCCTCGTGCAGGCGCCCTCGTAGCGCTCGCGGCGGATGTAGTTGCCCTTGCTGTCCTTCTCATCCTTATCCAGCTTCTTGCCGGCCGAGATCGTCAGATAGCCCTTCTCCAGCTGCACGTTCACTTCGTCCTTCTTGAAGCCGGGCACGTCAACATCCAGCTCATAGGAGTTCTCCGTCTCGCGCACGTCCGTCTTCATCACATGCGAAGCGCGCTTGCCCATCACCGGATTGCGCATGAACGCGTTGCTGAACATCCTGTCGAAATCGTTGTCAAACACGTCAAACAAATTCTCACCAAAAACGCTCGGAACCAATGTCATTTTCAAGACCTCCATTATTTGGGCGGAAGCTCGCCGCCCGCAGATTTAACCAAATTTGACAACCTCGATCGGGGCTCTCTTTTTCGTTCCCCTCTCCTCCGTTGCGATTGTATTATAGCACCTTTGTTAGCACTGTCAAGAGTCGAGTGCTAATTTGATTTTCGTCGCACAAACACTGATGAATACTGACCTTACGGCTCTTTTTGGTCACCAAAGGTCAAAAAAAATCACGAGAAATTTTTGCACGAGAGACTATTTCGAGCAAAAAAATCGCGCCGGGCTTCTCCTTCTTGCAGAAGTCCGGCGCGTTTTTTTCAGTTCATGTTTAGAAGTACTGCACGGGCGAGGCCAGGTTTTTGAGCAGGGCGATGACGCTCCACGCGGCCGAGGTACTCGATTTGGGATTAGCGGGATCCGGCAGGGAGCAGATAGACAGCCGGGCGGTCAGGCCGCCGCCTTTGAGGTCGATATGATGCTGGTTGTCGGGCAGCCCCGGCACGCTCTTGATGACGACGCGCGTTCCGGAAAACTCGCTGGCCAGCGCCGTAGCAACGGCAACGTTGACGTTCTTGGGAAAGCCGGCGATGGCTTCGTCAACGCTGCCGTCGAAGACGACTTCCTCGCATTCTTCGGACAGTTCGCGGCCGTTGAGATATGGCGCTCCGTTCAGGCTGGCAGGTGCTTTGACGTTGGTGATGCAGGCTTCGTCCACGCCCATAAAGGCAACGGTCTGCATCAAGTCGAGGCCGCCAATGGCGCCGTTGACGATGTACACTTTACGCGCGTTTTCGCGGGCCGCACGCTCGAGCGCGTCTTTCAGCGCGCTGTCGGACAGCGCCCCGACGGAGACGACAACGAGGTCGCAGCCGGCGCGCAGGATCATTTCGCCATAGGCGCGCACGGCAGGGACACCGGCGATCTCGACAACGATGTCGGGATGGTCTGCCAGCAGCGCGCCACAGTCAGGATACTGTTTCACGTTCAACTCTCCAGCCAGGCGGCCGGCACTTTCAGCGTTCAGGTCGTACACGCCAAGCAGCAGATACTCGGCAGACAACCGCGTGACGAGGGCGCGGGCAAAGATGGTCCCCAGCGCGCCGCAGCCGATAGTAGCGATCTTTTTCATGTGTTCGGTCCTCCTTTTGTCCTCAGCGGGGCGTTTTTACAGCGGTCTGTTTTTTCAACTCGTCAAGGTAGCTGTAGATGGTCACTTTGGAGACGCCCATTTTCTCGGAGATCTTGTCGACAGCGCCTTTGGTCAGGAAGATGCCGCGCGAATCCATGAAGCGCATCACGTCAAGTTTTTCGTCGCGAGTCATGCGCGCGGGCTCCTTGCCGGCAAAGTAGCTCTCGATGATCTCATCGACGATCTCCTGCACGTGCGGGGGCTGGGAGCTCTCGCCACCCACAGGCTCTGGCACGGGCAGAAAGCTCCTGAGCCACTCGATATGGCGGCTCACTTCGGTGGTGTCGATGTTGATGCACATTGCGCCGGCCACTTTGCCGGAAGGATCACGCAGCAGCACGGTAGAAGACTTGATGGGCTTGCCCGACGGCGTCTTAAACGAGTAGTTGGTGACCATGTCGTTCTCGAACCTCCGCGAGAGGAGCACATCAGAGATGATGAGGGTAAAGCTGTCACCAACTTTGCGGCCGGTCACGGGGCCGCCGGCAATGTGCACGACGGACTGCTCCGGCTCGCTCAGGTCATGAAGCACGACTTCACAGTCGGGGCCGAACGTCAAGGCGATCATCTCGGCAACGGGCACGTACTGCTTTAAATATTCATTCATGTTCGTTCATCTCGTTTCTCTGTACGCAAGGAAAGGGAGAAGGCTTTCTGCCGCTCCCTTTCTTTTTTTGCTGTGGTTCTCTTTTCCTAAGAAGACACTGATCAAATGAGTCCAATGAATTGCCGAGGGATTTCATCGACGCAGCCCAGGCGGCGAAAACCCCGGCAGAGCGCGGGCAAATGAATCAGCGTCTCCTTAATACTCGATGGTCTTCTCCAGTTTTTTCAGCAGTTCCAGATACTCCGCCCGCGTCAGTTCAGACTTGAAATCGGCAATCACGCGCTTCGCCTTTTCCGCACCGTCGCAGAGCAGGTCGATGACGGTCGCAGCGACGATCTTGGCGGGAGTGATGAACGCGTTCTCCTCGTCGGTCACACGGTAGCCGGCAGAGTGCAGACCGCCCGAGACACCCGAGCTGAGGCTGTGCAGCACAGGCATGAACATCGACAGGTCACCCATGTCGAACGACGCGGTGGCCGGGAAGCAGTCAACGATCTCGCTGTCGCCGTAAAAGGCGCGCGCGTTGTCGATAAATAGCCTTGCCATCTCACCATTTGAATGCAGCGGCATCTGGCCAGGACTGTCCTCCACTACAGCATGGCCGCCCAGGGCAATAGCCGCACCGTGGATGCTGCGGTTGACCTTTTCGTTGGCGTCGAGCAGTGCCGGGATGTTCATCGCACGCACAGTGATCTCCGCATCCACTTCGGCGGGAACAGAATTGAGCAGGTCGCCCGCGCGCGTGAGGATCTGATGCACGCGCACGCAGTCGGTGTCGCGGAAGGTCTCGCGCTGCGTGTTCATGCTGTTGATAGCGATCATCGCCATGTTCAGCGCGTTGATCCCGTCCCATGGAGCCGCGCCGGCGTGAGCCTGACGGCCGAGGTAGCGCACCTTTTTGCCGATGAAGCCGGTGCCCGTGTTGCGCGCGGCGATCTTCGCACCGCCGGTCATGGGCCAGTTGTGGATCATCACGCACATGTCAGTGTCGTCGAAATACCCTTGGCGCGTCATCTCAGCCTTGCCGGAATAATAGGCGATCTTTCCCGCGTCTTTGAGCTGCTTGCGGTAATCCAGTTCTATGTACTCTTCTGCGGGAACGGCGACGTAATCCACCGCGCCGTCCAGCTGCGCGGCAACGCCTGTTTTTTCGAGAGCGCAGGCCACAGCGTACATCACCGAAAGCTGGATATTGTGTCCGCAGGCGTGCATCGCCCCGGTCGCTTTGTCGCAGTCAGGATGATCGCGGCAGATGACGGAATCAAGTTCGCCCATCACGGTCAGGCGGGGGCCGCCGGCGCGCGAGCTTCGGGCCCTCACGCCAGTGTAAGCGACATTCCGCTCCGGCTTCAGGCCGCAGCTTTCCAAGACTTTGGCCACGCAGTCGGCAGTGCGCGTCTCACGATAGCCGGTCTCGGGATGGCGGTAGATGTCCCAGCCAAAGCTGAGGATCGCGTCGCGATCCTTGTCGATCTGCGCAAAGGCCAGTTCTTTCAGACGGGCCGCGTCCATTTTTTAGATCAGGCCCTGCGCCTTGAGGATCAGCTGGGCAACGATCGCGGAGCCGAAGAACGTGCCGATGAAGACGACAACAGCAACGAGAACGATCTTCCAGCTGAGCTTCTTGATGTCGTCGATGCGGGTACCGATAGAGATGCCCGCCACGGCAAGGATGACAGTGCCGATCTCACCTGTGCTGATCTGCTTGGTCATTTCCAGGACATAGGGAGCGACCGGGCAGCCCGGCACGGTGAGCAGCAGCGACAGAAGCGAGGCCCAGGCGAACGCAGGGATCTTGAGCGGCAGCGCTTCCTTGATCTTGACAGAGACGATCGAGATAGCAACGATGATGGCCATGCCGATGACGGCGTTGTGCCAGTTGAGCTTGTCGCCGATAGCGGCATAGTGGGTGATGAGGACGGCGATGCTGAGAAGGATGAGGACTTTCAGCTGGTTCAGCGTGTTCGATACGATTTTGCTCATGAGTTATCCCTCCGTAGTAAGACGTGATTAGCCGTTTTTCTTCTCGCGGCGGCCGACGAACAGCTTGTACAGGAAATTAGCACAGGGCAGCGCGATGAGGAAATCCATATACAGCCCGGTGACATTGGTCATGATGTTGGACGTGGCGGCAAAAGCGCTGATCTCGTCCTTCAGCTCCGGCACGGTCGCCATCAGCGACTGGCTGGCGGCCGTCATCATCGAGCCGGACCCCATGCCGCAGGCCATCGCCAGGGCGCGGGGATCGAGGCCGGAAAGAACAGAGAACGAGCCGAGCACGCTGAAGAAGATCGCGCCGAACAGATTGCCGACCATGTAAGTGCCCATCACGCCCAGACCTTCGGGCGAGTTGATGCCGTAGATCTCGCTGATAAGCCCGAGGGTTGGCTCGCGGCAGATGCTCACGGTAGCGCCCACGGCTTCGCGGCGCATCCCCAGCAGCAGGGCGAACGGCATGCCGATCAGCATCGTGCCGAGGTTGCCGAACTCCTGAAGGATCAGGGCCGGACCGGCAGCGATCAGCTTGGGCAGGTTGGGGCCGGCAGCGGTCCCCATCTTCACGCCGAGGAGGAGCAGCACAAGCATCATGCTGTTCTCTGCGTACTTCACTTCCTTCTCGCCGCAGATCTTCTTGAAGGCGGGAACGACACGGCCGAACACGTCGGGAGTGAAGATCAGCGAGAGGATCATCGTGAAGACCATCGGGATCAGCACGATCTTGCCCGGTCCGACGGGGAACGAGTGCGTGCCGATCTTCTCGCCCGCAACAGACAGAAGCGTGATGAGCACGAAGAAGCAGAGCGCGTTCTTGACGCTGAAAGCGGTCATGCTCTCTTCAGGCGCCTGAGTAGATTTGGTGTTTTCCGACATGATAAAACCTCCTCAAAATGGTATTACAGCCGAGACTGTGTCTCGTAAAGCCCAGGTTTATAGTGCTCCCGCAGCGGGAACTGCATGCGCACACGGTCGACTTCGGCAAGGTCGATGTCGTA
>JAGAYQ010000027.1 GCA_017940445.1 Pyramidobacter sp.
ATGGCGACGTGGCGCTGTATCAGTGCCCCACCTGCGGACTGATCCTGAACGAAAGCGGCACGGCTGGGACGGTTCGCAGCGTGTTCGAGCTGCTGCTGGAAGACGATCGTTTCCCCTGGCCGGACTGCGGCGGCGAGGCGATGACGGTGCAGGACTGCTGGAGATCGCGCAAAAATACCGCCTTTTGCGATGCCGTGCGCGAGTGTCTGCGCCGCATGAACGTCACGATCGTCGAGCTTGAACAGCGCTATGAGAGGGCCGACTTCTGCGGACCTTCGCTGTACCGCGTGCCTTCGCCGCGCTACGCCGATCTGGCCCCCAAAGAGCTCGTCCAGGAATGGAAAACGTCGCCGCTTCCCGAAGATGAGATCACCGTAAAGATGTCCGAGCACGCCAAACGCTGGACGACTGACAAGGTCGTCTGCACCTGCATTGGCTGCATGCAGGGCGTGGCGATGAGCGAACACACGCCCGTGCATCTGCTCGATCTTGTCACAGCGGCGCTGCCGGAAGCGGAAGGAGGAGCACGATGAAGCAGGAACGAGTTTTTCCCCGACTGACGGTGACGCCCAAGGCTGAGCGAAGCCTGAAAAGCGGTCACCCGTGGGTGTATGGCGAAGAAGTGACCGACACCGCAGGAGCATACCAGAACGGCGACCTCGTCGACGTCTGCGGCCGCTCCGGAAATTATCTCGGCACCGGATTCGTCAACGACCATTCGAAGATCCGCGTGCGCGTCATTTCAAGCAACGCGAATGACCGGTTCGACGATGCCTTCTGGGAGCGTCGTCTGCGCTACGCCCTCGGCTACCGCAGGACGGTAATGGGGGAGCAGTATAGCTGCTGCCGACTGCTGTTCGGCGATTCCGACCAGTTCCCAGGCCTGACGGTCGACCGCTTTGACGACGTGCTTGTCGCCGAGGTCCTGTCGCTGGGCATGGACAAGCTCAAGAGCCGGCTGTTTCCCATGCTCGTCCGCCTGCTTCGCGAGGACGGACAGAACATTGCCGGCCTGTACGAGCGCAATGACTCCGCCATCCGCGATCTGGAAGGGCTGAAACGCTTCAGCGGCGAGCATCCGCTCGACGGCTGCTCGCTGGCCGGGCGCCGCACGGCGCGCATCTGCGAAAACGGCGTGCTCTACGACGTGGATTTTGTCGAAGGGCAGAAGACGGGCTTCTTCCTCGACCAGAAATACAACCGTGCGGCCGTCGCCCGTATCTGCAAGGGGATGAACGTGCTCGACTGCTTCACTCACACCGGTTCGTTCGCGCTCAACGCTGTGCGGGGCGGCGCATCTCATGTGACGGCTGTCGACATCTCGCAGAGCGCCGTCGACATGGCTCGCCGCAATGCCGAACTGAACGGCTTTGCCGAAAAGATGGACTTCGTCTGCGCCGACGTGTTTGATCTGCTCACGGAAAAAGCGCAGCACGGCCGCGGCGAATGGGACATGATCATCCTTGATCCGCCTGCGTTTACCAAGTCCCGCCGCAGCGTCGAAGGCGCCACCCGCGGATATAAGGACATCAACCTGCGCGCCATGAGATTGCTGCCTCGGGGCGGATGGCTGGCCACCGCTTCGTGCTCGCATTTCATGACGCGGGAGCTGTTTGAAAAAATGCTCGCCTCAGCCGCCCGCGACGCCGGAGTGTCCCTGCGCCTTGTCGAGCGCCGCGGCCAGGCGCCCGATCACCCTGTGCTCTGGGGCGTGCCTGAGACCGAGTACCTCAAGTTCTACCTGTTCCAGGTGGTGTGATCATGCTTCATCCCCGCGCCGGAGTGCAAAAAGTTCCGGTGCGGGGATTTTTTTGACGACGTGCGCGGCAAGTCGTGTTATCATAATGAGGATTTTTGTGCCGCACGTTCTTGCACGGGCGGCTGCCGGTATAATCATTTTCTGCAAAGATCGCGGTGATCGCATGGAAGATTATTTTGGTCCGGAAGGGCTTCTCAA
>JAGAYQ010000239.1 GCA_017940445.1 Pyramidobacter sp.
CGCTGTCATGTCATAAGCTTCGAGAACAATGAAGGATCCGTGCCACCTTAGATGAAAAACTTTCGCAGACATGTTAATTATGCTCTTACTTCACTGGTTTCCTGATAATTCGCCTTCACAAATCTCGACAGCTTGCCGTTGGAAGTGACATAAGCCCTTTTTTTGGCACGGGTCAGGGCAACGTACAGCAAACAGCGTTCCGCCGTGATTGATTCTTCAAGAGCAAGCCCTTCTTTATTTTTCAGGGCATTTTCGTGCGGCAGCTTATCATCCGATGCACCGGCAATAAAGACATATTCAAACTCCAGGCCCTTAACGCGATGCAGCGTGGCTATCCGCACGCCGATCTTCATTGGATCATCGCTGCTGGAGCGTTTCACCTCAAAACAGGCGATTCCCGCCGCTTCCAGCTTTTTTTTGTATTCGGCACACTGTTTGTTCGTGCGCAGGACGATACAGATGTTGTTCATGACCGTGTCGGTCAGGCTCCGGATCGTGCCAGCGATCCAATTTACCTCAGCTTCAAAATTGGAGAACTGCCTCACATAGGGAACAAGGCCGTGCGTCAGCGAGCGGCACTCTTCCTTGTCGATGCTGCCGTCCAGATCGTCAAACACACATCCTTTGAGAACGCTCATGGCAAAGTTGCGCGTCTCCTCGGTCGTGCGGTAGTTGATCCGCAGGATCGCGCTCCTTTTTCCCCTTACGTTGACACCGCAGCGGCTGAGAACGACTTTATGCTGATAAATGCGCTGATGCGCGTCGGCAACAATGAACAGGTCGTCCTGGCGTTCATCCCCGGCGATCGCTCTAAGCAGGCGCCATGCGGAGGCGCTGAAATCCTGCCCCTCATCGACAACGACCGAACTGTACAGGCCTGATTCATGATGCTCTTGAAGGAGGGCACAACATTCGTCCATGGCCATCTCTGCGTCCCGCATCCCCTTACGGTCCATGTAGTCCTTGTATTCTTCAAAGATCTCCCAAACTTTGAACTTCTGTTTGCGGTCAAGCGGAGTGCCGCGGCCGCTGCGTGAGGCGCGCAGGTACGCTTCTTTGGTGTAGGCTGCGTTGGCGCAGACGACCTTGCTCCACTCTTCTTTGCAGAATTGGGCATCAAACGTGTCGTCGCCTGAGAGCCCGACCACTTCCTGCCACGCAGCATCAAGCTCGTCACCGTAGACGATGCGGTACTCATATCGATTGTTCTTGAGGTACTCCCCCACCCATCTGTCGAGGTTGTCGACTTCGATATGGAGAAGCTCCTCACGGGTGCAGATCTTTTTAAGATTCTGCCTGATGTCCGTCACGAGATTCGTCGTAAAGGTCGTGAAAAGGATTTTTTCGTCCGTTCTTCCCTGCTCGATCAGATCGGCTGCCAGTTTACGGGCACGGTGCATCGCAACGACCGTCTTGCCGGTTCCGGCACCGCCGGTCACACGGACAGGGCCTTTTGTTTTTCTCGTTACAAGGATCCTCTGCGAGGGATGGAGGAAAACGCGCCATGCTTCCAGCGGCGCCAGGTGCGCCTGGCTCAGCTCTTCTTCTGACTGCGGTACATAGAACGAACGCTGCGTCTGCGCCTGTTTCAGTGATTCCTCGATCGTCCTGGCCGGTTTGTCGTTGACTGAGGCGATCTCGTTCAGTTCCTTGACGACTTCATCATAGGATCGCCCGGAAACAAGCCAGTCGAGAGCCTCGTAAGCCCCGTCGGGGAAATCTTGGCGCGAAGCGTGAAAGTCGTCGGCGCTGAAGAAATTGCGCACCATCGGGAGCTGCCTTGGCGGCAGGCCGATGGCGGTGAGCTGTTCGTCCGTGTAGGCGCCAAACAGCGCCTCCGTGGGCTTAGACAGCGGTGATGAAAGCTCAACATCCTGTTCTTTTACGACATACAACTGAAAGTCGCCCGTCTTTTCATTGACGGCGGCAGTGCGTCGTTCGGCCCAGCTGTAAGCGGCGTCGTGCTTGTCGACATAGAGCAGCGTACAGTAGTCGCCGTCCTTGTGGAGGATGATTCGGTAATTTTGATTGACCCTAAGCGAGAAGATCTTCGGGTCGAACCACGTGTTGATATGTTCCAGATTTAGGCCCGGAAGCTGAGGGTCATTGCGGAACTTGTTTACGCACTCAAGCGCTTTTCCCTGCGCCTCCTTGGGCAAAGCCACAAGTGCCTCAAGATAACCGTTTGACAGGATCACTTTCGGCGCGTTATCCATCACAGTACGCTCCTTTCAAAATCCTTTTTACCGGGGAACGACTCCCCTACAAAGACCTTCCAGCCGTCGGCGCACAAATGCCGCTCTGTTTCCTCATCCTGCGCGAAAAGCCAGGCGACTCGCTCCTCTTTCCATACCAGTGTGACGGACACCATTCTTCCATCGGGGAGGACGATCTCAACTCCGACATCATCAGGCGCCCGAACGCCGGTCTGAGAAATACCGCGAGCCAGTTCCAGCTCGTCAGGCAGCAGATATTTAAAAATTTTGCTCCAGGCGTCGTTCGCCGCGTCTGCTTCAACTTCTTCTACTTGTGGCAGTTGGAGATAGAGCCCGTTTTCCAGTCCCCTTTTTGTGACCATGCAGAAGAAAGGCAAAAACTGGCACAGGTTCGACATCCTCCAGAAAATCTTCCACGAACGCTCAAAATCCTCACTTTCGTTTGAATCATTCAAATACAACACGACGGCCGGAACTGGGGTGCTGTCGACTAAACCAACTGACAAAAGGGCTTTGATATGAGCGATGTCGGTGCAGACGGCCGCAGTCTGCGCCGCCGGAAGTGCGAGATTGCACGCTTCGCAGCTCTCGGTCGCGGCCACCTGCCACGCCGGAATATGTTCCGGGGAAAAACCTTTTTCGTAGGCCATGACCGCGGCATTCGCGTGGGCGCTGAACAACTCGCCGATTTTTTCTATATCACGGCCGCCGCCCAGATACGCAAGGAGCAGGAACATGGGCGAACTCAATTCGGAATTAGTCAACCAGTCGTGCTGATCTACATTCTGCTTGCGCGCGAGTCCATCAAGGACAGCCCGCCAATACGTCGTTTTAAGGGGCCAGCCAGACGGGAGCTCTTTCGTATTAGAAAAGACTGCCTGCACGTCTTCCCAGTTTACGCTCCAGACGCGGAATTTGTTCGTGCGCAGCAAGGCCATCCGTTTGAGTGTGTCGTCGTCTGTTTTATCACGATGGAAGGTAAAGCCGTCGGCAAAAATTGCTACAGGCTTGCGCGTGTCTTTCAGCCTCAACTTTGTCTCGCCATTTCTCTTGACCTTGGGCCAGAGGACGAAATCGGGGCAGCAGGCGACGCTCACGCCGTCGTCGGCATCAAGTTTCACCTGCGGCTCGATCTCCCATTCATAGACGACTCCATCCGAAGCGCCCTTCACTTCCAGGGCATAGCCGGATTTTCCGTTTACCAGACGGCGACGAAGCCTGCCCAGCTTATCTAAAGCCGCTATGAAATTCGTTTCAAGTTCGCTTTCTTCCAAACGGCCGATGGAGATCTTGGAAAGCCCGTTGACTTTCTTAGGGGTGCCTTTAAGGATACCGCGCAGCAGCTCGATCGCCCGGCGGCGCGAGAGGTTCCCCGCCGTCCGCCCGATTCGGAATGCGTAGAGACAGCGATAGCAGCCGTCCTTGGTATCGTCAAAGCGACAGCGGCATTCTTCCAGCGCTTTCAGCGACTTTTGCAGGACGCGAGTCATGCTCTTCGGCGCTTCTGAGAAGCCTTTCAGATAGCCCGTGCCGCCGGGAACGGAGTCGTAGATCACGAGATACTGACGCCGATTGGCGCTGCCGGTCTCAGGCATGTCGCTAAAAGCGGCACGAAGATGATCCACGTTGCCGAATTCTTGCTTCAGGCCCAACATCACCGCGGCGACAAACGATTCCTTCGTCTCCTCAGAACGAGCGTTGAGCGTTGCCGGGATGAGCAGGCGCAGCACCTCGGTGGAAAATTCGCGATACAGGAACAGACAATCAGCAAAAGCGTTCTCATCCTTGGTGCCGTTGTATTTGCAGCCGATCGCGTGCGCGAACTTGCCGTTCCGCAGCGCCTCATGAGAGACGACTTTTCCGCAGCCTTTGCAGACTTTAAACCCCTTGCGGACGTCTTCGTGCCCGTTGACGCGCATTTTTTCGCCGATGACATCGGTATCGCCAAAATTGACATCGCGAATAACGGCCTTGCGCGCAAATTCAAAGCCAAACGGAAAGTCTGCATCTTCATAGGTGTAAGCGCCGGTGATGTCGCTTTCGTCCACGTCGACCAGAAGCTGCTTATTGTAGAAATGAGGGGGCCGCTCCTCGGCGTCGTCGCTGATGAGCGAGCTCGCGTACTCCATCGTCGAGTAGACCATCTTAGCCCGCAGCAGAGCGCGCTTTTGTCCGCCGTCGGCCCACCCGGCAGCGCCGCATCGCGGACAAGAGGCCTTGGGAGTCAGCGACGTTTCCAGCTCCATATGCGAGCACTCGGGACAGAAGCGCCACTCCTCGATCTTCGATGCATTCAGGTCCACTTGGTCAATAGCCAGCTTCCGCCCCCCGGCGTAAAATTCGTTTTCCGGCGCAAATTCACTGATCGCCGACGCAGCCGGGCGCTGATATTCATGGATCGTCGTGCGCGGGAGCCGTTTCAACCCTTCATTACGACGCGTTTCGCGCTCTTCTTCCTCGGCACGGCGATAAAGAATCGCTTTCAGCGTCATGCCTTCTTCCGGGAACGCATAGTTGGGCATCAGGCTCTCGTCAGAAAAGAAACCAAACAGGTCTTTGCCCGCCAGAGAACGTTCGACGCGACACCAGGCCTCGCGCTCACGCTCCAGCACGTTAAGTTCCTTCTGCCAGGAAGGATCGTCAGGATGATTTTTCAGCTCCTTTTTGCGTTCGCGCAGGCTTTTGATCCTCTTTTTCAGAACTTCGAGCTGCTGCTTCTGTTCGATAAAAGCCTCAACTATGCGGATGTCGATCGACTTGCCCGCTGCCGTGCCATCGCCGAGGACAAAATTCTGAAGCAGGGCAAACGTCTCCTCCGTCATGTTTTCAGGATAGACAAACAGCCCTCTAAACGTGTTCAACAGTCTTTCTGCATTGGTCTTCACGTAGTTCAGGAAATTTCCGGGAAAGACCTCCGCCGCCGTTCTGTTTGCAAGGTCCCATTTCTCACCAGACCTCAAATTGTTCAGGCACGCGCCAAGTTTAGCAGGCACGAGTTCTCTCAGGTCAGCGCCGCTTTGGGATTTTTCCTTGACCCAACAGTCAAAACAGTAAGCCGTGAACTGCCGCTCCAGCACTGCGGATGCCTGCATGAAAACATGAGGCGTTTCGACTGTCCCGGCAAGCAGTTCTTCCGGCGCGGCATAGTAATACAGGTCATGCTCGCGTGAGTTGGCCACCGTGATCGTCAGCGCGTTGCCGTCCTTTCTTCCGGCTCGTCCTGTTCGCTGGGCAAACTGAGCCTGCCCCGGCGGCACGCTGCACAGCATCACCGTGGAAAGACCGCCGATGTCTATGCCCATCTCCAGCGTCGGCGTGCACGACAACACGTTTGCGTCACCAGCATGGAGTTCACCGCCGCGTTTGAACGCGTTCTCCACGTTCTCGCGTTCGTCGCGCGTCAGCAGGCCAGTGTGCTCCTTGGCTGTGATATGGCAAAGATCGCCCTTTTTATACAGTCGTCCGTAATAGTCAGGTTCCATCGGCTCCAGACGCAGCCGTCCGCCGCAGCCGATGCGCGGGCACAGCGCGTCTTCAAAGCCGCAACGGTCTTCCGGGGCAATGAAGATCGATTCGCCGCCCGTGCCGTCCTCTCCGCCGCAACGACCTCTCAGTACAGATGTTGAGACCTTCAGTTTTTCGGGGTTCAATCCATACAGTTCGGCAGAACCCAAACGGTCTGCCGTCCATTTTGTGACGAGGCCGTCTTTGACCAGTTCGTCCATCACGATCTGCGCAGCCTGAGTGAAAGCGTCTGCTCCCGCCAGCGACAAACCTTCGGACATATTGAGGTCGTCGAGCATCTTTTTTAGATAGCGGCTGTACCACGAAGCTTCACCAAGGCTGTCGATATTTTCGTTGACGCGTTTAATCGAAACAAAGCGCGGCACGTTCACCCCCTTATGAACGGCCGGCATCCACAGGTAACTGCCCTTGCGCGGATCAGGGCGCAGCATGTAATCAACGCAGCCGCTTCTCACAAAGCCAGCAAATTCCTCTTCAAGGCAGATGGCGCCATTCCTCTTCATATGATACAGCCAGGCGCCTACAAGCTGTGCCGTTTGGGCCTCGGTAAAGCCGCGGAACGTTCCGTTTTCGTTGACCAGACGCGCACAGATACTAGCGATCACGCCAGCTTGGCACAGGCGGTCAAGCCCGAGGCTCAGCACCGACGCGCCCGATTTTTCCAGCGTGCGGCCGCGCCGAGAGGCCATACCCCAGGCCAGCGCCGCCTCGTATTTGAGGCGCAGCGAGATCCAGGCCAGCATTCTGTTGCCGTCGTCGTCGTGACGTATTTTTCCGTGTTCGCAGAGGTACTCCCAGCCGCGCATATATGTGAGCGACGACGGGATGAACGTTTCCACAAAACGCTCTTCACCCAGTTTTTCGAGCCAATACCGCGGAAAATCTTCTCGAAGCCCCTTCAGCGTCGCGACCGGTTCCTGATCTTGAACAAATTTTTGCAGAGCGCCGCGTAGCGTAAAATTCCAGGTGCGCGCGTTGAAAAAGCCGGCCCGGTAAGCCGCATCCTGCACGCTGTCGGAAAACGCCAACAGCTTTTTATCGTCGTTGAAGCGCGAAGCAAACAGCAGTGAAAGCAGCGCGCCCAGTTCCGTTGAGCTGCGCACCCCCACCAGTGACAGGCCCGTCTGGCTGCCGCAGCCAGGGCACAGCAGCATGCCCCCATAAGAACGATTCCCCAGAGAGCTGACGGGCTCGGTCACACGCACAGGCATCAGGTCGGTGCCGCAGTGCGGGCAGCTCTGTTCTCCGGGTTTTATCAGCTTCAGACACTTGGGGCACAGGTTGAAGCGCGTCGGCTCACCCAGGTATTCGTCCTTTCCGCAGGGGAAGATGTGGCACAGCTGCGCCATCTTGCGCGTCTTCGCATCACC
>JAGAYQ010000240.1 GCA_017940445.1 Pyramidobacter sp.
ACGATGTGCGGCGTGTCGGCCATTTCGAGAACGCGGTCCACGTCTTCCTGATGCAGGTCGTCGCTGCCGTCGATGACCCAGACGCGCACGTCGGCTTCGCGCATGGCGTCGCGGGCGCGCTGCACGCCGATGGCCTCCACTTCGTCGTGAAAGTTCTCAGTGATGCCGGCGGTGTCGACGAGGCGGATGGGAATGCCGCGCCACGTCATCACCGCTTCGATGATGTCGCGGGTGGTGCCGGGGATGGAGGTGACGATGGCGCGCGACTCCTTCACCAGCGCGTTGAGCAGCGACGACTTGCCGGCGTTGGGCCGGCCGACGATGGCGACGCGGATGCCTTCGCGCAGGATGACGCCGGAAGCGCAGCGCTCCAGCAGCTCGGCAAGCGATTCGCGCACCACTTCCAGGCTGCCGGAAAGTTCCTCGTCGGGCACATAGGGCACGTCCTCCTCGGGGAAGTCCAGCCCCACTTCGATCTGCGCGCCCAGCTCGGTGAGCTCTTCATACACTTCGGTGACAGCGCGCGTCAGTTCGCCGTCGAGCGTGCGGCTGGCAGCGCGCAGCGCTTCGTTGCTGCGCGCCTGGATGAGCGCGCCGACAGCCTCGGCCTGAGAGAGGTCGAGACGGCCGTTCTCGAAGGCGCGGCGGGTGAACTCGCCCGGCAGCGCCATCCTCGCACCGCCGGCGATCAGCAGTTCAAGACAGCGCTGAGCGGCGAGACTGCCGCCGTGGCAGTGCAGCTCGACGAGATCTTCGCCGCTGTAGCTGTGCGGAGCGCGGAACGGCAGGACCAGGATATGGTCGATCACCTCGCCCGCCTCGTCCAGCAGCGTGGCGTTGCGGGCAAAGCGAGGCTTCAGCGGCGCGTCACTGGCCAGACGCACCTGACGCTGGGCGATCTTCCACGAATCAGGACCGGAAAGACGCACGATTGCGATGCCGCTGTTCCCCCATGCAGTCGAAATTGCCGCGATCGTATCTCCAAACACTGCGGTCACCTCCGTAAACGGTTGCTCTTTCGAGCTCAAAGCGCTGACTTCTTTATGTTTTATTATACCAGAACTTTCTCAGTTCAGCGCTTCGGCGATGAACCGGGCAAAAAAGCGGCTCACGGCGAAGCGGCTCGACGAGAAAGAATGATCGTCAGACAGCACAGATGTGCGGCACAGCGCCGACGAAGAGCGCGCTTCCAGCTTTTGCAGCAGCACCTCCATCATCGCCTGCGGCGCAACGTCGTCGCGGCTGCCGAACACCGCGGCCACGTTCATGTCCTTCACGGCGTCGAATGCGGCCGCAAAGCTGCGGTCTTTCAGGGAGCAAGCCTGCTCGAACAGAGCGTCGATGCCGATCGTGCACATGATCTCGCCCTCGGCAAGCAGTTCTTTGAGCGTTTCGGGCCGGCCGGCGTTCAGATGAAAGGTCAGATCATACGGCGCCAACAGCCCCACGCCGCGCAGCCACGGCAGCGAGCGGGCCGCGTTCAGCGCCGTCCAGCCGCCCATGCTGTAGCCGATCAGGAACACCGCGTTCGGATCGGCGTTCATCACCCGTCCCAGCTCTCCCGACCGCACCTCGTTCGCCAGCGTCACCGCGTCTTCGACGATGTGAGTGAACGAGTATTCCCCCTCGCTGCCCCACGCGCCGCGAAAATGCGGCACCGCCACAGCTACGCCGCAGCGCCGCAGCGCCTGAGCCACATCGTCCACACGAGCTGTGCCCGGATAGCCGTGCAGCATCACCGCGCAGGGAACGGGCGCAGGATAGCCGCCGTCGGGCAGATGTAGGGCGCCGAACAGCCGCGAGCCGCCGCTGCGCACCTCCAGCGCCGCCGTCTGAGCGGGAGCAGCTCCCGCGGGACAGGGACGATCCTGATTCAGCCAGCGCAAATCAACGCGCACAGCTTTTGAGTTTTCATTCATCGTAACTCCTCCTTCATGCTCTTTTCCGATCCGGCCCCCGCAAAATAGTGAGCACAGCCGTTGTTCGCGTCATGCGCTAACCGTCATGACCGCCATACATGATTTAGTATTTTACAACGAAACAAGAATTTTTTATGATACGATAAGCAGGGAAAAAGTAATTTCCGGGGAGGCTGGACAAATATGGAATTCAAACTGGTCACGATCGACGCAAAGACGCCGCTCGAACGCGGCGCACAGCACGGAGAGGCGGCAAAGGACTGGATCCTGCGCGGTCTGGAAGGCTACAGAAAGACGTTCTGCGACGACTTTCACCAGACATGGAAGAGCGTCCAGGAACGCGCCATGGCGTACGTGCCGTTCCTCGAAAAGGACTTCGCCGACCTGCTCGAAGAAGTTCGCGGCATCGGTGTGGGCGCTGGCGTGTGTTTTGAGGACATGATGGTGCTCAACACCCGTTACGAGCTGCTCAAGTTCCCCGTACAGGAGTGCACAAGCTTCGCCATCCTGCCTGAAGCGACAGAGAACGGCCATGCCTACCTTGGCATGAACTGGGACAACGTTCCGTGGATGCGTGACAGCTCGCTACTACTTCATGTGTTCGAGCCAAACGGCACGCGTTACCTGTGCATGACCGAGGCTGGACAGCTCATCCGCCACGGCTGCAACAGCTTCGGCGTCGCTATCGGCACCAACAACCTCCTCTCCACCGCCGACAGCAACGGACTCGGCGTGCCGACCAATTTCATGCGCCGCCGCGTGCTCACGAGCACAACGCTCGAAGAAGCTGTCGAAAGCGTGAGGCGCTCGCCGCGCAGCGTGTCATGCAACCTCATGATCGGCTCTCCGAAGGGCGCGTGCGACTGCGAAGTCAACCCCGACCGCCGCGTCGAGCTCCACCCAATAAACGGTATTCTGACGCACGCCAACCACTTCGCAGCGGCCCGCGACATCTGCCGCAACAAAGGAGCGAACTTCCGCGACGTGCGTTTGTACTCGCTGCTCGAACGCAAGCGCGGCCACATCGACGTGCCCTTCATCCAGGAGTGTCTGAAAGATCACTTCAAAGCCGATTCCACCAGTCACGAGGCCATCTGCAAGCATACGCCTCTGCCGGGCGAGAGTATTGCCACAAACCACCTGAAAGCGTCGGTGACGATCGCTTCGCAAATCTACGACCTCACCGCGAAAAAGGCCTGGATCTGCATGGGCGCTCCCTGCGAAGGGACATACAAGGAATACGACGTTTAGCATTGAGTTCGCTCCCAACAGGCGCCACTCAGCCTCGGGCAGCTTGAGCGAAAACACGTATAATAGGCGGCTGCCATGCCGCAAATTATTCAAGGAGGTCATCCTATGGGCAAAAAACTCCGCACTGATTTTCCGCGTCCGCCGCGCGAAACCGTTGAGCTGTTCCGCGGCATCCCGAGCACGAACATCGACGACTGTCTGCCCGAATGGCGCGGCATCGACGCAGCTCTGCGGCCGCTGAACGACGTGCCGCTCCTGGGTACGGCGTTCACCGTCAAGGTCACGCCGGGCGAGAACCTGATGTTTCAATACGCCGTCGATGTGGCCGCGCCCGGCGACGTGATCGTCGTCGACGCCGGCGGATATACCGGCTGCGCGCTCATCGGCGGGCTGATGGCCGAGAACTGCCGGCTGCGCGGCATTGCCGGGCTGATCTTCAACGGCGCGGTGCGCGACTCCGACGAGCTCATCAAAGGCGAGCTGCCCGTGTACGCGCGCGGCGTTTCACCCAACAAGCCGGGCAAGAGCGGCCCCGGCGAGCTGAACGTGCCCGTGACGCTCGGTGACGTGACGATCGAGCCGGGTGACATCCTCTGCGGCGACGCCGACGGCGTGGTCGTCGTGAAGCCCGGCGAAGCCGCCGAAGTCGCTGCCAAAGCCAAAGCCCACGTGGAAGGCGAGGTCGTCAAGATGGCCAAGATTCGCGCCGAAGGCCGTTTCGACCGCCCCTGGGTCGTCGCGAAGCTGCGCGAACTGGGGTATGAGGCATAACAGACCGCAAATTTTGACACAAAAAAACAACAGGCTCCCGCGTTCATTCCGGCGCGGGAGCCTGTTGTTATTGGAGGCAAAGGGTGATTTGTACAATCGCTAGACGCCCGTCCAGCCCATGATCTGGAGCACGGTCAGCGAAGCGAAGGCCAGAACGGACTGGCAGATGAACAGCGGCATGAACCACTTGACGTATCTGGTCCAGTCGACGTCGGCGAGGGCCAGGCAGGCCATCAGCGTGCCGCCGGTGG
>JAGAYQ010000241.1 GCA_017940445.1 Pyramidobacter sp.
GTTTATTCTGAAAATAAACAATCCCAAGCGTCAAGCACCTAATGCTGGAGTGGATTCGTGATGTTTGGTCATGAATGTGAATATCCCCGTGTGGTGCCGTCGTTTTCGGGCGTTTTTGCTCCCGATATTTTGCGGCTTGCGCCATGAGCTGCTCCTAACGTATAATAAAGCGATTGCGGCGCAGGTATTCTCGCGCCGCTCGGTTATCAATGCACACGAGAATCAAAAAATCACGTTCGGAGGTTTTTTCATGCTAAAGGCAATTTCTGTTGCGGAGAACATCTGGTGGGTGGGCGTCAACGACCGCAAGACGCATCTTTTTGAAAATCTGTGGTCGCTGCCCTATGGCGTGTCGTACAACTCGTATCTGATCGACGACGAGAAGGTCGCGCTGATCGACGGCGTCAAGGCTGAGTTCTTCGGCGAGTACCTTGAGCGCATCCAGAGCATCCTGAACGGGCGCCCTGTCGACTATCTCATCGTCAACCACGTCGAGCCCGACCATTCCAGCGCCATCCGCATGCTCCGCCAGGTGTACCCCAACATCACGATCGTGAGCAACAAGCAGGCGCTCAACTTCGTCAAGCAGTTCTACGGCGAGAGCGCGAGCACGAAGGAAGTGAAAGACGGCGAGACGCTCGACCTGGGGGCGCACAAGCTGACGTTTGCGGCCATCCCGATGGTGCACTGGCCTGAGACGATGGTCTCGTTCGAGAGCACGACGGGCATCGTCTTCTCGTGCGACGCGTTCGGCAGCTACGGCGCGCTGAACGGCGGCATTTTCGACGACGAGATGGACATGCATGTTTTCACGGCCGAGACGCGCCGTTACTACGCGACGATCGTCGGCCGCTTCAGCACGAACGTCCAGGCGGCGCTCAAAAAAGCGTCGGCCCTGCCGATCAAGATGATCTGCCCCTCGCACGGTCCTATCCATCGCGGCGAAGGCGTGGCGAAAGTGGTCGCTCTGTACGACAGCCTGAGCAGGCAGGAAACGACGAAGAGCGCGACGATCGTCTACGGCAGCATGTACGGTAATACGGCTCACATGGCCGAGTGCATTGCCGACGGCCTGCGTGCAAACGGCGTGGAGGACATCAAGGTGTACGACGCCAGCACGGCCGACCTGAGCTGGATCATCCGCGACGTGTGGCGCAGCAAGGGGATCGCTCTGCTGAGCTGCTGCTACAACATGGGCATGTTCCCGGCGATGTTCCCCGTGGTGGAGAAGATCGACAACTGCAAAGTCTCCGGCCGCGTTCTGGCGATCGCCGGCTGCTACACCTGGAGCAAGGGCGCGGAGATCAAGCCGCTTCAGGAGCTTGCTGCCAAGCCCGGCTGGGATCTGATCGACAGCGTCGTCGAGGTGAAAAGCTGTGCCACCGAGGCCGACGAGGCCGCGCTGCGCGAAGTCGGTGCGCAGATGGCGAAAAAGATCCTCGCTTAAAGTTCTGTGTCAGCGTAACTAAAAATAACAGGGACTGCGGTAAAAATATTTTGCCGTGGTCCCTGTTTTCATTAATTTTGTGGAATTTTGACGCGAAAACGAGTATCATTAAGGTATACACAGATGTTCCTGCCCGTTGAGGCATGATGCAAGGAGTTGAAAAACAATGGCGTCTGACGATTTCCCCATAGCACAGTCGATCACGGAGGAGGTTGTGCGCTATCTGCGCCGGCAGCTTTTGGTGCGCAAGCGCTTCCGCCCCGGTGAGTTCATCCGCGAGAACGAAGTGGCTGCGGAACTGAACGTGAGCCGTTCGCCGGTGCGTGAGGCACTGAAGACGCTCGAATCCTACGGCATCGTCAAGACTTTGCCGCGCCGCGGTGCGCTGGTGCTGCAATACAGCGACGCCGATGTGTGGGAGATCTACAACGTGCGCGTGCTGCTCGACATGCAGGTGTACGAGCAGATAGTGAAGAATCATCTGATGACCGACGAGCACTGTGAATATTTGAACCGCTGCATCGATCGGTACGGTGAGATCAGATCCGTTTTCGAAAAAAGCCTTGAAGAAGGACAGCTGGAGTTCTTCGATCTGGAGTGCCGTTTTCACTTTTACATCCACAAGATCTCCGGCCTGAAATGGACGGCGGAGCTGCTGAAAAAGACGTATTCCCGCCTGTTCCAGTACATGATCCACAACGTGGGGCCTGAGGACCTCGACAGCATCCTCACGTTCCACCGCAACATCGTCGAGAACCTGAAAAGCGGCAACCTTGCCGCGCTTCAGGAAGACCGCATCGAAAGCTATATGGTGGGCAAGGCGTACCGCCCGGACGAATAGGGCCGCAAACGATCCTCGTGCGCGGGGATCGTTTTTTTCTCACCGCAAGGAAAATACCTGTGGCGCGGAACGGGCTTTTCGTGTTTGACAAAGTAAGTTGACTCAAGTATTGTAAGTGAAAGACGTGTGTTTGTATCGGGGGCGAAACTGTGGAACGGCGGACGATCGACTTTACGCAGGGGAACATTCTCAAAAAACTGACGCTGTTCGCCATTCCTATCGTTCTGGCGGAACTGCTTCAGAATTTGTACAACACGGCCGACGCGCTGGTGGTCGGCAATTTTGTCGGCGCCAAAGCGCTGGCGGCTGTGAGCGTGTGCACGGCCATCTCGCAGATGGTAGTGGGTTTTTTCAACGGCATGTCGATCGGCGCTTCGGTGGTCGTCTCGCGCTACTTTGGCGCGGGGGAGGAAGAACGCATGTCTGCCTCGATGCGGACGGGGTTCGCTTCTGCGGTGCTGCTCGGCACAGTGCTTTCGGTTGCCGGCATCTTCGCCACGCCGGCGCTGATCCGAATGATCTCGGTGCCGCCGGAAGTGTATGGCGACGCGGTGATCTACCTTCGCATCTACCTGGCAGGCATCCTCTTCACGGTGATCTACAACGTCGCTGCCGGGCTGTTGCGCGCAGTGGGGGATTCGCGCGGGCCGTTCAAGATCCTCGCGGCGGTGTGCGCGCTCAACGTGGCGCTCGACGTGGTGTTCGTCGTCTGGCTGAAGCTGGGCGTGGCCGGCGTCAGCATTGCGACGGTGATCTCGCAGTTCATCTCGGTGTTGGCGGTGTATGCGCGTCTGCGGCGCGTGGACTCTCATTTCAGGCTTACGTTCTCGGAGCTGAGGCGCGAGCGCGGCGTGATCGCCGATATGATCGGCATCGGCATGCCGGCCGGCGTGCAGAACTCGCTGATCCTCTTTTCCAATCTGTTCGTGTGGAAGTACATCAGCAGCTTTGATGCCGTGTCGATGGCGGGCATGGGCGCAGCCGGCAAGATCGACCGCTTTGTGGCGCTGCCGACAAAGGCTTTTGGCCTGGCGCTGACGACCTATGTGGGGCAGAACGTCGGCGCGCGCAAGGCTGAACGCATCCGCGGCGGCGTTCGCTGCTGCTCGGCGCTGGCGCTGTGCTACAGCGTCACGCTGGGAACGATCCTGTTCTTCTCGGCAGAAAAGATGGTTCGTCTGTTCAGCTCAGATATCCGTGTCATCGCCGTCGGCGTGGCGATGATGCGCACGCTGCTGCCGTTCTACGCCGTAATGGCTCTGCGCGAGGTTGCCCTGGGCGTCACGCGCGGATACGGCGATACGAAGGTCCCGATGTTCCTCTCGCTGCTCGGCATGGTTGTCGTGCGTCAGGTCTATCTGGCGATCGCGCTCTCTATCCAGCATCGAATCACGCTCGTGTTCTGGGGCTATCCGATCGCCTGGGGCGCGACGACGGCGATGACGGTCGGCTATTACCTGCTTCGCCGCCGGAGCTACGAAGCAAAATTGGCCGCGGCGCCCGAAATCGAACCATAAAAACGATCCCGGTCTCTCAGTGGAGGCCGGGATCGTTTTTATGGTCTGGGGACTGGTGGCAGCACGAAGGCGCAGCAGGAAAGCTGCACGCCGTATTCGCTCGTAAGTGCGGCACATTCGTTCCTGAGGAGCGGCACAGCGGCTTGGCGAGCCTGATCTGTGAAGCGGAAGCTGGGACCGGAGATGCCGATGCAGGCTGCCAGCCGGCCGCGCGAATCGAACAGCGGGGCGGCGATAGAGGCGATGCCCTCTTCGCGCTCGGCGTCGCTGACAGCGTATCCCTGAGCGCGCGCTTTTTCCGCTTCGGCGAGAAAAACGTCCCATATGGCCTGACGCTGCGGCGGGGCTTCCTGGCGAATACGCTCGAGCTCGTCAGCCGTCAGGAAGGGAAGGAACACTTTAGCTGTCGCACCGGCCCAGAGCGGATAGGGATAGCCCGGATGCGACGAGCGGCGCAGCTCGTGCGTGCTGACGGCCTGTTCGACGCAGACGCGGTGGATGTCGTGCTTGCAGTAGAGGCTGACAGTCTCGCCGGTGGCGTCGCGCAGGCGGCGCATGGCGGGGAGGATGGCGTTGCGGATGGCGTCGTGCGCGTCAAACAGACGGCCGAGGCGGTACGTCTTCCAGCTGGGCTGATAGAGCCGGTCCTCGCCGCGCTCCAAAAATCCTTCTTCGCAGAGCACGGACAGCACGCGCAGCGTGGTCGGCATGGAAAAACCCGTCCGCTCCGCCGTCTGGGAGAGAGAAAGCCGCGGTGTTTCTTCTGTGAAACAGTCGAGCACCGACAGGCACTTGCGGATGGATGAAGCGCCCGTGACCGTTTTGTTCATCGCTTTTCTCTCCTTTCTGAACGTGAGGGATCTTATGATGGCAAAATTGTATCACGAAATTCCATAATGTGAAAGTCTAGTACATAATATGAAATTTTTTGTTCACGAAGTTTGAACGCCGTGTTTTTTTAAGTGAAGTAAAAGTCATGACGAATAAAAATTACTTGACAACGGATGAAGA
>JAGAYQ010000242.1 GCA_017940445.1 Pyramidobacter sp.
GCGGATATGGCTCGGGCGATGGAGCGCGAGCTGCTCAAGGTGTGGATCGGACGTGAAGTGCCGATGAAGGAGGTCGTCGCCGCCAGCACCTCGATCGCCGGCCGCGACGACGTGCGCAGTGTCGATTACGACCTCATCCACACGGAGCGCGGCGTGATCGTCGTGCTCAAGGTGCAGCGTCTGCCTCCGCACATTTACCGCATGGGCGGCTACGCGAGCACTCTGGCCTCCAAAGGCTGGCTGGAGATCTCCGGCAGCAGCTACGACCTGTTCCAGCCAGGCGATATGCTGACTTCACGCGCCTATCTCGGCGACAACTGGGCGGCGGATTTCAACTACTACTGGGGCATGGACGTGCGCCGCAGCCGTTACTGGGAGGCCAATCTGACGGCCGCGCGCTTCAAGATGGATCCCGAAGGCGGTCAGGCGAGCTGGCAGAAATATTCGTTTGACCTGCGCCGGCACTACGTGCTGGGCCAGCGTCTGCGTCTCTCCGCGGGACTTGCCGGCGGAGCGTTCCGCCACGTTTCCGGAGCAGAGAGCGGCAACTACCTGGCGCCTGTGTTCTCTGCCTCGCTTAACCTGATGGACGATCCGGAAGACCCGATCAACGGCTTCAAGTTTGATTTCAACGGCATGTGGATCGGCTCTGAGGACGCATTCCTCTGGCGGGCGGCGATGTCGGGCCGCCGCGCGCTGAACAGGAACCTGGTCGCTGAGCTGCAGGGCGGATACAGCGAGGGCAAGCTGAACGCCCATATGCCGCTGGCAGCGTATCTGGGCGCACGCGAAGAACTTTACAGCCTGGCGCAGCATCCCATCCCCTCCGAGCGCTTTGCCTGGTGGCGCGTCAAACTGCGCCATCCGCTTCAGCAGACTATGTTCGGCCCCGTCGTCGCCGAGCTCTTCGGCGGCCAGGGCTATGCCTGGGGAAAAAGCGGCGAAAACATCCGCAAGCCGTGGGAAGACGGACTGGCGCTTCACGCGCCGCGTAAGCTGATCGACGGCAAAGTCTATGCCGTCTACACTGACCGCAAGGAGTGGAAATTCGGCCTGACGATCGGCGTCCCCGACTGGGACGTGTTCCATCTGTTCTGATAAAGACAGCGGCTGCGGCCGTTCAAATTTCGATCATACATTTTCAGGAGGCATTTTTATAAAATGGCACGCAACATTACCCCTCGTTCGCAGGATTATTCGCAGTGGTATCTCGACATCATCAAGGTGGCCGAGCTGGCCGATTACGCGCCCGTGCGCGGCTGCATGGTCATCCGTCCCACCGGCTATGCCGTGTGGGAGATCATCCAGGCCAAGTTCGACAAGGCTTTTAAAGAGACGGGACACGTCAATGCCTATTTTCCGCTGCTGATCCCTTCGTCGTACCTCCAGAAGGAGGCTGAGCACGTTGAGGGCTTCGCGCCCGAGTGCGCGGTCGTCACGCACGCCGGCGGCGAAAAGCTGGAAGAGCCGTTTGTCGTCCGTCCCACGTCGGAGACGGTGATCGGCGCGATGTTCTCCAAGTGGGTGCAGTCGTGGCGCGATCTGCCCCTGCTGATCAACCAGTGGTGCAACGTCATGCGCTGGGAGAAGCGTCCCCGCCTGTTCCTGCGCACGTCGGAGTTCCTCTGGCAGGAGGGCCACACCGCCCATGCCACGCGTGACGAAGCGGAGGCCGAGACGAAGAAGATGCTCGGCGTCTACGCCAAGATCATGAAGGAAGACCTGGCGCTGCCCATCGTCGAAGGCGTCAAGTCGGCCGGCGAGCGCTTCCCCGGCGCGCTTGACACCTACACCTGCGAGACGATGGTGAGCGACACGAAGGCGCTCCAGGCCGGAACGAGCCACTTCCTCGGCCAGAACTTCGCCAAGGCGTTCGAGATCCAGTTCCAGGATGCCAATGGCGATCAGCAGTTCGCCTGGACGACCAGCTGGGGCGTTTCCACCCGCATGATCGGCGCGGTCATCATGACCCATTCCGACGACGACGGTCTGATCCTGCCGCCGCGCATCGCGCCGACGAAGGTCGTCATCGTGCCCATCTCCAAGGACGATGCCAAGTTTGCCGAGATGTCGGCGAAGGCCCATGAGCTGGCCGACAAGCTTTGCGCGGTGCTCGGCCCGCTGTCTGTCAAAGTTGACGAGCAGAACCACATGCGCCCTGCCGACCGCTTCTTCTATCACCTCCAGAAGGGCGTGCCGCTGCGCCTTGAACTGGGCGAGAAGGATGCCGCGAACGAGGCAGTGCGCAGCGTGCGCCGCGACACTGGCGCCAAGGAAGACCTGAAGTGGGCCGAATTGCCTGAGCGCGTGCCGGCGATCCTCGACGATATCCAGAAGTCGCTGTATGAAAAGGCCTGCGCGTTCCGCGACGCCAACACGTACGAGGTCGACAGCTACGAGGCGCTGAAGGCTCAGCTTGCCAAGGGCGGCTGGGTGAAGTGCTTCTTCGCCGGCAGCGTCGAAGACGAGAAGAAGATCAAGGAAGAAACACAGGCCACCGTGCGCTGCTATCCGCTGGCCGAGAAGGACCGCGTCGGCACGTGCGTCTACACTGGCAAGGAAGGCGCGCATCTGGCGATCTTCTCCAAGTCGTACTAATAATAAATTCAAAGCCGCCGCGAAGACGCAAAGACACGAAGGACACGAAGAAACTTTTTGAGAAAAGCTGAAAGGCGCCTGCAAAGCATCGCGCATGAACCATGCTTTTTTCAAAAGTTTTCCCTGGGCCTTCGTGTCCTTGCGTCAGGTTTTGAATTTTACGGAGTTGAAACACATGGAAGACACCGCACCAACCGCATATCCTTTTTATCCCTGGCAGCTCGAAGCCTGGCGCGCTCTGAGTGACGAAAACGGCGCGCCGCTGTCGGCCGTGCTGTCGGCCCCTACGGGCGCGGGAAAGACCATGGTCGCCTACCTGTGGGCCGGCCTAGTCGACGGCGAGGGGAAGGCGATCACCGACCGGTCAGGCTGTGACCGTGTCATCTTCACCGCGCCGATCAAGGCCCTCAGCAACGAGCGCTACATGGACCTGCTGAAGATGGGCTTCGACGTGGGCATCGAGACCGGCGACTTCAAAAAGAACGCCGGCGCGCCCGTGATCTGCTGCACGCAGGAGATTTACAACCTCAAATACGCCGGCATGGACGGCATCCGCCTGATCATCGACGAGTTCCACTACATCTTCAGCGAGAACGAGCGCAGCCGCGCCTACATCGACGGTCTGCGCAAGACGCATCCCTGCGCGCCCATCCTCGTCATGTCGGCCACGTTCGGCACTCCCGGCGAGATCCGCGAGTACCTTGAGCGCGTCATGGAGCGGCCGTTTGAGCTGTTCCTGCTCAAAGAGCGCACGACCAAGCTGACCTACCTCAAGCATGCCCAGAACGCGCGCGAGATCCACGACGCGCTTGTGTTTGCCTTCTCCCAGAAGGGCGTCCACGAGGTGGCCGACCTTATCGCCGCCCAGCGCATGGACATCGATCCCAGCCGCAAGGCCCGTCTGCGCGACCTGGCCTGGATCCTGGAAGTGAAGACCGTCCAGAAGCATCTCTACAAGGGCGTCGGCGTCTATTACGGCCGTCTGCTCCCCAAGGAGAAGCTGCTCGTCGAGCGCGCCTACCGCGAGCGCATCATCGATGTTGTCGTCGGCACCGACGCGCTTGCCCTCGGCGTCAACCTGCCGGCCGAGACCGTCGTCTTCGCGCAGACCGTCAAGTATTTCGACCGCCGCCCTATCAGCAAGACCAGCTTTTCACAGATGGCGGGACGCGCCGGACGCAAGGGGCTCTTCGACGAAGGCTTCGTCACCTGGCTGGAGGACAGCCCGGTCGAGTCGCGCGGTGTGGACATCGGCGACATGTTCAAGGCCATCGAGAAGATGCCCGACGACAAGGCCAGCATCCAGCTCAATCCCGATTTTGGCGCCATCCTCAAGAAGCACAGCACCGTCGAAAACGAGGCCGAGATCGTCGCCCGCTATTCGCTGCCGCAGCTGCGCTACAAGACCGTGCTCGAAGAGATCCGCGAGGCGGTCGAGCAGATCGACCGCAGCCTCGAACTCCTCGCTCCCGGCCAGAAAGACACGTTCAAGGCCATCCTGGCCGACGTGTGGTACGGCGAGATGGAGATCGAACAGAACCTGGAAATGGCCGATCTTTTCTTTCACGGCGCGGCGAAGGGCGAGGGCTACGTCCACCCGGACGGCCTCATTGCTGCCGAGCTGTTCCAGAAGTACGAGAAGAACTTTTTGCAGGCCCTGCTGCGCGTCAAGCGCTACAACAACTCCCTGCCCGACGAGTACAAGTTCAGCCGCATGGACAAGGTGGAGGAGGCCATCGAGGAGATCGA
>JAGAYQ010000243.1 GCA_017940445.1 Pyramidobacter sp.
ACGAACCGCCTGTCGATGACGATCAGCTTCGTCATCCTGACGATCGCGCTTTCGTCGCTGCACTTTCCGCTCGGTCCGCTCACGGTCTCAGCGTCGCCGCTTCTGGTATGCATGATGCTGGGCACGGTGTTCTGCAACCTCAGCGAGTTCTCGTTCGACCTGATGGCGCGCGCCGATCAGTGGACGGCGCCTCTGTTCGCCACGTTCTTCGTCCTCAGCGGCGCTGAGCTGGATATGGGCGTGTTTGCTCAGGGGCTTGCTGTGGTGATCGGTCTGGTGTACATCCTTTTCCGCTCGCTGGGCAAATATTTCGGAGCCCGGATCAGCAGCGCTTTCTGCGGCTGCTCGGAGACGGTGCGCAAATACCTGGGCATCACGCTGCTGCCGCAGGCTGGCGTGGCTCTGGGCATGTGCGCCACGGCAAGCCGTCTGGGCGGTCATGACGCGGCGCTGATCCGCAATCTGGTCCTGTTCTCGGTCCTGATCTATGAGCTGACCGGCCCGGTGATGACGCAGCGGGCGCTCCTGGCCGCCGGCGAGATCAAGCCGGTCGAAAAAGAGAAGAAGAGCCGCGAGCGCTTCTACGCCAAGTGGCTGAATCGCAGGGATATAAAAAAATAAGCAACAGCAGCACAAAAACAGGCTTCGGCGGTCGCATGACTGCCGAAGCCTGTTTCCTTAAAAATCGATCTCGGACTGTCCGACGCGGTAATAAACCTTGCCGTTGTCCTCGTATTTTTCGTACACGCCCTCGACCGTGATCGTGCTTTCGAGGTCAGGGAAGTCCTCGGGATAGTACAGCTCGCCTGCGACGTTGAATTCGAGGCTGCTTTGCGCGCCGGGGATGACGCAGTTGTAGAAGATCTTGTCCGGATCGGGCTGCCCCTGCGCGTCAACGCCCTGGATGATGGCGAACTTGCCGCTCATGCGCACGCTCTTGCCCAGGTACTGCTCCGGCCGGCTGCGGATGTCGAGGACGACGGCGAAGAGCATCGTTTTGCTCATTTTCGTCAGGTCGATGTCGGCGGCACTGGCAGGAGAGATGAGCGCAAGCAGCATCAGAAGGACGGAGAGGCGCTTCATTGCGCGCTTCCTCTCAGCTGCCCGAGCAGCGCACAGACCAGGAAGACGAGGATGTTGCCGGCAACGATGGTCGAGCCCACGGGCGTGCCCGCGAGGATGGAGACGATGATGCCGCACGACGCGCACGCCACGGAGATGACGGCTGAACAGACTGTGACCGACAGGAACGAGCGGAACACGCGCATGGCGCTCAGCGCCGGGAAGACGATCAGCGCCGATATCAGCAGCGAGCCGACGAGATTCATTGCCAGCACCACGATGACAGCGATGACGACGGCGATGACCAGATTGTAGGCGCGGGCGTTCAGCCCCGTGGCCATGGAGAAATCCTCGTCGAACGTGACAGCGAAGATGCGGTGATAAAACAGCACGAACACGGCGATCGCGGCGAACGAGAGCGCCGCGCACAGCTTCACCTCAAGCGGATCGAGCGTGAGGATGGAGAACGAGCCGAAGAGGATGCTGCACACGTCGCCGGAGAGGTTGGCCGAGCGTGAGAAGACGTTCATGAGCAGATAGCCCATCGCCAGCGAGCTGACGGAGAGCATGGCGATCGCGGCGTCGCCCTTGATGCGGCGGCTGCCGCCGTAGAGGAGGAGCACGGCGCAGATCACCGTGACCGGCAGTGTGAGGACGGTCGTGGTCGTCAGCTTGAGCACGGCAGCGACGGCCATCGCGCCGAAAGCCACATGCGACAGACCGTCGCCGATCAGCGAAAATCGCTTGAGCACGAGCGTGACGCCGAGCAGCGACGAGCACAGCGCCACGAGCACGCCGACGATGAAGGCGTAGCGCACGAACGGGTACTGAAAATATGTTGCCAGCTGAGCGAGCTGTTCCTGCATCATCGTTCTCCTCCTTCCGCGGGCGCGAACCGTCTTCTGACGTCGCTGCTGAGATACTCCTCACGAGTGCCGAAGAACCAGCCGTGACCGGTGAGGTGCAGGATATGCGAAGCATGCCGCTCTGCGGCAGAGAGGTCGTGAGAGATCATCACGACCGTGACGCCCTCGCCGTTGAGCGAAGCGATCAGGTCGTACATGCCGGCGGTCGCGTTCGGATCGAGCCCTGTGACCGGCTCGTCGAGCATGAGCAGTTTTCGCGTCGCGCATAAAGCGCGCGCGAGCAGAACGCGCTGCTGCTGGCCGCCCGACAGCTCGCGGTAGCATTTTCCGGCCAGGCCTGTCAGGCCGAGACGGTCCATGGAACCAGGTCCCATGTTCTCGACGATGACATCGACCTTGGCAACCAGCTTCTTCAGAAGCTCCAGTCCCTCCGGTGCCTTTGCGTTGATCGTGATGGACTTCTTGTTCATGTTCATCA
>JAGAYQ010000244.1 GCA_017940445.1 Pyramidobacter sp.
GGCGAAGGCCGCACCGCCCTGATCTGCGCTGTGCGCTACAATGCGTCGCCGCTCGCCGCAGAAGCGCTGATCAGAGCCGGAGCCGACACGCACGTCAGGTTCAACGGCAACGATCTGCGCCGCCTGCTGCGCTTCAACAACCGCATGTCCGCGCACGATAAAAAAGCGCTCGCGAAGCTTCTGAGCGGCCGCAAGTAATAACAGCAAAAAAAGGCGGAGCTTCTCCCCAGCAGGAGAGGCTCCGCCTCGTTTTTTGCCTTTATTATTGCATCTGGCCGTCGAGCAGCTGTTCGACGATCGCGCCGACACCGCCTTCGTCGTTCGATGGAGCGATCAGGTCGGCCTTGTGCTTCAGCTCGTCCTCGGCGTTGCCCATCGCCACACGGATCCCCGCACTGTCGAAGAGCTCCAGGTCGTTCAGGTTGTCGCCAAATGCGGCGATCTCGTCTTTCGCGATGCCCAAATCAGCCGCCGTCATCGCCAGCGCGGCGCCCTTTGTGGCCTCGGGCGCGAGGACCTCAAGCTGATAGGGATGCGAGAGCGTGATATAAAGCGAAGCTCCCAGCTCAGCGGTCACGCGCGCGCGCAGTTCCGCAGTCGCTTCCGGCGTCATCGTGCAGAAGATCTTTTCCGGCCGCTGGACCGTCAGCGGGTCGAGACGGTCGACGATCTGTCCGTCCACGCCCGTGCGATTGAGCAGTGCCTGAAGAGATTCCGTCAGTTCCTCCGCATAGCAGATATCGCCGATGTAAAACCACGGTTTGGCGCCTGCCTGACGCATCAGCTCAAGCACAGCCTGCGCCAGATCGGGTGAGACGCCGATGCGGCGCACGTAGCGAAGCGACCGGCTCATGCGCACCACCGCGCCGTTGACGCAGATCACGGGCTGATCGCCCGGCACGAGCTGAGCGAATCGCTGCCCTCCGACGAACATGCGCCCCGTACAGACGACGACGCGCACGCCAAGGGACACGGCCCGTGCAAGGGCTTTCAGATTCCGTTCCGGGACCGACATGCCGCCGGTCGCCAGCAGCGTGCCGTCAAGATCAGTCGCGATCATCCGTATCATCTCATGCGCTCTCCTTCCATCGGCGTCCGTGCCGCATTGCGCCGCCTGTCATACGATGATTATAAAACGGCGCCGCGCTTTCGGCTACCCCGGCATGAAAATTCTGCTCGCACCCCCTTTCTATTCAAAGAAAAATTTTGTATAATAAAGTTGGAATTTTTATGCTGAATGGAGGAATGTCTGTGGTCATCGAAATTGCCCATTACACCGCAACGATCATCGAGCTGATCAGCATCGCTATCATCACCTGGGGCGTTCTGCTGTCGCTGTGGCGCATTGTCGGGCTGTGCTTTCGCAAATACCTTGAGGATATGGACCTGTCCTATCACTGGCTGAAGCTGCGCCGTTCGTTCGGCGAGATCATGCTGCTGGGGCTCCAGTTTCTCGTCGCCGCCGACATCATCCTCACGATCTGCAATCCCGACGTGAAGACGATCGGTCTGCTGGCAGCAATCGTCGTCATCCGCGTGGTGCTCAGCGTGTCGCTGGCCAAGGAGATCGACGGTCTGGAAATTCGCGACGATAACGCCCACAAGCGCTTTCCGCCCAAATACGAATAACGGGACTGCTGCTTTTCGCTCTGCAAAAAAATTTCCGGCCTTCCTTTTTTGGAAGGCCGGAAATTTTTTTTGGGGATCACGGCGACATGATCGCCGCCAGTGAGCCGACAAACAGAAAAACGATGAACGCCAGCGCCCACCGAAACTCAGCGGCTTGCAGCAGTTCGCGCAGCAACGCCCAGAAGCTTTCGCGCCGTCCCCCGCGCCCAGGGCCGTCAGGAGTGACGCGCCTGGTTCCGCCGCCGGGGAGCAGTTCGTCGGCGACAGGGTGATCGTAGATCCTGACCCGGCCGAAGATGACCGTATAAGCGATGGCAACCGGCACGGTCAGACAGTACCAGGCAGCGCCGTATTCCGGCCGCAGCTCCGTCAGGACC
>JAGAYQ010000245.1 GCA_017940445.1 Pyramidobacter sp.
AAACGCCGGCTTTAACCGGCCTTGTCTGCCAGAAGAGCGGAGAATTCCTCGTCTGTGATGCCAAGGAATTCAATGATGTCACTTTTAGACAAGCCCTTGTTCAGCATCCGCAGGACGATCTCGCGCTGGGTTTCCCATTGGGTATTTTTGCGGACTATTTCATTTTCTCGCTCTATCAGTCTTTCCATGATTTCACACACTTGGTTCTCCCCCTTTTCTGTGGTCTTAAAATAGTTCATGCACTCGGCCAAGGCGGGATCGGCGATACGCGCGGCTTCGTCGGCGAGGAAGTCGCGAAGAAACTGGCCGAGGGGCCCTGGCGTGGTATTATTCATGACGGCGTAGATAATATGGGCGCGATCGCCAAATGGCGCGTGGTCCATTTCACGGACGGTCCGGTCGATGTGATACAGCGCTTTGCCGCCATGAAGGGTGTCTTTTTCGGTAATGAAGATGACATAGGTCTCCGGCAGATCGACAAAGTCGGCGTTCTTTTCGAGAGTGCTGCTGTCAAGCATGGCGGAGTGAAAGCGGGCGCGCTCGGGCTCGGCGCCTTTGCGGCGGCGCTGGATCTCGATGTTGTAGATTTTTCCGGCGCTGTCTTTGGCAACCAGGTCACAGCAGATAGAACGGTTCTTCACGCTGTGAATGTCGTGACGGGCGTGGACCGATATGAGTGTCAGATCGCTGACGCCGCTCAGAGTCCGCACGATGTACTCGGCCACGTCGGGACGATACTCAAAAACGGCGGCAATGAAGGTGTCGTCGCGAAAGGCGAACTTCTGCAGCTCTTCGTGATATTTTTCGCGCGGTGTGATGGCTCTCTCCCCCTCTGCGTGCCGCGATTGTCTGCTTTCGGCTTTTTCTTTTTTTATATTGTACCACAGTTTCCGCCCGATGAGGAAAGCTGGCGAGGCATCAAGCACGTGAGCATTCCTGTTCAGGGGCAGCGCAGCCTGCAAAAATGCCGGCCTTCCGTCCAAAGACGTGAAGACCGGCATTATTTGTATTACGTTTGCTACTCGTGGGCGCTCTGCTCGCCCTGGCGTCTGGGTGTTCCTCCGGAGCGGCGGCGCGGACGCCCCGTGCGCGGGCGCGGCGAAGAGGATCGTTCGTCACGGTCGCGCGGCGCCGAATGGCGGCGAGGAGCTTCGCCAGCGTCGCGTCTGCCGCCCGCGCCCAGGAGGCGCACGGCGACTTTGCGGCCGGGCTCGACGCCGATCGAATGAGTTTCGACGTTCGTGCTCTCGCGCAGGGTGAGGTGGACGATGCGGCGCTCCCAGCTGCTCATCGGCGGCAGGTAGACAGTGCGGCGCGTCTTCATGGCCTCCTTGGCGGCTTCCATGGCGATGCGCTCAAGGTCTTTCTCGCGCTTGCGGCGGAAGCCTTCGCAGTCGAGGCGCACGTGCGGCACGGGGCCGTCGTTGCGGGCCATGAGATTAACGATGTAATCGAGCGCCTTCAGGCCTTCGCCGTGACGGCCGGCAAGCAGATAGCGGCTGTCAGGGCCGGAGAGGTTGACAGTGCCGTCGCTCTGAACAGCAGCGTCCAGTTCAAGCCCCGCGGCGTCGATGACTTTTTTCAGGAGCGTCATGAAATCGGAGCTGCTCTCCGGTTCAGCTTCCGCATCAGCTGCAGCAGCCGGAACGGAAGCGGCATGGCGGCGCGCTTCGATCTTGAGCTTGCGGCCGAAGAGGCCAAGGAAGCTCTTTCCCTCTTCGATCACGTTCAGAACGACTTCATCCGCCGGGATGCCCCAGCGGGCGGCGGCCTGAGCGCGGGCCTCGTCTTCCGACGAAACTTCCAGCACCAGCACCTCGTCGTTCAGAGATGTCGTCATATTTTCCACGTGCGGAAACCTCCTTCCGGACA
>JAGAYQ010000246.1 GCA_017940445.1 Pyramidobacter sp.
AGGGGCGCGGCCTCGCGATGAGCTTTTTAATCGCGAAAGAGTATCAAACGCAAAAGCCGCTCCATTCTTCATATTGAAGAACACGAGCGGCGCTTTTTTAAACCGTTCAAAGAAGGAGGCATACTCATGAAAAAAACGCTTTTCACACTGCTGCTGGTTGCTTTTTGCGCTTCGGCGCAGGCGAATATCCCAGCAGACCATCACGTGCTCAAAAGCGCCGTGAGCGAACAGGAGTTCTGGACGATCCTGCGCCGCGGCAAATCTCTGGAAATCGGCGCCGCGCTGATAAAAGGCGCGCCGCTTGAAGCCCGCGGCGAAAAGAGCCGCACACCTCTGCTGTGGGCCATCTACAACGACAACGAGCCGCTGGCCCAGCTGCTTGTCAAAGCCGGCGCTGACCTCGAAGCCCGCGACTATTCCGGCAATACGCCGCTCATCAACGCCATCGACGACGGGCTTGCCGCCACGGCCAGGCTGCTTGTCGAACACGGCGCCGACGTGAATGCACCTGGCGATCGCAAGACGACGCCGCTTTTGACAGCCGTGGAAAAGCGCAATGAGCCTATTGTCCGCCTGCTGCTGGAAAAGGGCGCCAAGGCGGACGCCCGCGATGAATACGACGACACGCCGCTGCTGCTTGCCGTCGAGAAGGACGCGCCGGCCATCGCCGAACTGCTCGTCGCAAGCGGCGCAGACGTGAACTTCACCGACGAAGACACGACGCTGCCGCTCGTCCATGCAGCGCAGAAAAACCGCCTGAACATGGCGCGCTGGCTGCTCGACAAGGGCGCAGAGATCGAAAAGTGCAGCGCCGACGACGACCGCACGCCGCTTTACGCAGCTGCCGAAAAGGGACACGCCGCCGTCGCCGCGATGCTGCTTGACCGCGGCGCAAAGATCGAAGCCGCGCGCGAGAACGGCAGCACGCCGCTTTTAGCCGCTGCGGGCAGCAAAAATGCCGAGACTGTCACGCTGCTGCTCGACCGCGGAGCCAATATCGCCGCGGCGGATGAATACAAACGCACAGCCCTGCTGATCGCCGCCGAAAACGGCAGCGCCGAGACCGTCACGCTGCTGCTTGAGCGCGGCGCGGACATCGCCGCGGAGGACAAAAACGGCCGCACGCCCCTGGTGGCAGCTGCCGAGCGGGGCAACCTGACGCTGATCCAGCTGCTGCACAGCAAAGGCGCGAAGCTGGACCAGCGGACGACGAAAGGCGATACGGCGCTGTCGCTGGCCGTCCGCAGCGGCAAAACTCCCGATCCGGCACTGTGGCTGCTCGATCAGGGCGTCAGCGCCGACGGAGCCTACCCGTACAAAAAGGGCACTGCAACGCTGGCCGAACTTCTCGCAGCCAACAAGCGCATGAAGGACAGCCCGCAAAAGGCCGAACTGGCACAGCGTCTCGGCGCGAAATAATCTTCATCAAAAAAATGTTCCGCATGAAACAATGCCGGCGGATCGGCATGTTTCATGCGGAACATTTTTTTGCTATTCGATCACGTAAGCGCTGACGATCTCGCCGTAGTAAGCGACGTGAGCGTCGCGGTTGGAGCTGGGATTCGTGCTCGGCACGTCCTGGGGATAATAGCGGCTGCGGGGCAGCTCGGCCAGAGCGCTGATGTCCTGCTTCTGGCGGCAGACGACGCGGCACTCCAGCGTCAGCGGCAGCTCTTTGATGCCGGGGCAGGAGACGACATCGGGCTCTTCCAGCGTCAGTCCCAGCTCGGCGATCTTGTCGACGTCGCGGCCGGACTTGGTGCCGGCGACGGCGAGGATGCGGCGGTCAAAGTCGCCCATCGGCACGTTGACCGTGAACACGCCCGACTTGTCGATCAGCTCGCGCGTGAAGCGCCCCTCGCGCACATAGGCGACGAAGACGGGCAGCCCCCATTCGATGCCGATCGTTCCCCAGCCGATCGTCATGGTGTTCACGCGCCCCATCGCCCGGCTGGTCAGCAGCACGCCGCCATTAGGCAGCGCGGCCAGGATGTCCTTTACGTGAGCAAATACATCTACGTTCCGTTTCATGAACAGTCACCCCGCAGAAATAAATTTTTCTGCCGTTAAGCATACACGAAAACGGCCGAAAACAAAAGGGTAAGAGCAAAATTTCCAGACATTTCAAGCTCACGGCGCTCACATGCCGGCTTTCTTTTGCGGTATCATCACGAGGCCCAAAGAGGCCCCTGAAAGAATTTTTTCAGTAATTTGCGCCGCCTGCGGATACGTTCAAATTCCCCTCATGTCGACAATTTTTATAAGGGACTTCCGAAGAAAAACGCTTGATTTTATCGCGGCAAAGTGGTATCGTAACGACAGACTTGGATTTAAGAGTCATAACTTTTGAAAGGGGAAATTCGTTATGGTTGAACCCGCAAAGAAACACTGGTATGAGAAACTGCCGCACCCGTACGCGATCCTGTTCTTCATCATTTTGTTTGCCGCCGTCCTGACCTACATCGTTCCTGCCGGTCAGTACACCCGCATTTCGATCGATACGGCGCTGGGCAAGCGCACGGTCGTTGATGCCGCCAGCTTCAAATATCTCGGCACGCAGTTCCCGACGGATCTGATGGGCCTGTTCCAGTCGCTGCCTCTGGGCATGATCGCTTCGGGCGCCATCATCTTCATCACGCTGATCTCCGGCATGATGTTCAAGGTCATCGAGAGCACCGGCGCGCTTGAGAACGGCGTCGGCGTCATGGTCAAGCACCTCGGCAAAGATCGCTACAACGTCATCATCTGGGTGGTGACCTACATCTTCGGATTCCTCGGCGCGGCCGTCGGCTTTGAGAACAACATCGGCATCGTGCCCATCGCGGCCATGATCGCCCTCGGCATGGGCGGCGACACGCTGATCGGCGCTACGATCTCCGCTGCGGCCGTCGGCATCGGCTTCGCCACCTCGCCCATCAACGTCTACACCGTCGGCACGGCTCACGCCATCGCCCAGCTGCCGATCTTCTCCGGCGCTCTTGTCCGCACCGTCTACTGCATCGTCGCCCTGGCTATCCTGGCCCAGCAGAGCTGCAGCTACATGAAGCGCCTGCGTCAGGATCCTTCCAAGAGCTACGTGCTGGGCGTCGACACCGAAGGTCTGGCCCTGTCCAAGCCTCTTGAGGAGTACTCGCTGACTGGCACGCACAAGGCTGTGCTTGCGATCTTCATCATCGGCATGGCCGCCATCGTGTACGGCACGCTCAAGTTCGGCTGGTACCTCAACCAGATCATGGCCGTGTTCCTGATGATCACGGTCGCCACGGCTGTCGTTGCCCGCATCAGCCCCTCGAAGATGGTGCAGACGATGATGGACGGCGCCAGCAGCGTCTGCGGCGGCGCTATGGCCATCGGTATCGCCCGCGCCATCCAGGTCGTCCTTGAGAACGGCAAGATCTGCGACACGATCATTCACGCCCTTGTCGCCCCGCTTCAGAGCGTCGGCACGATCGCTTCCGGCTGGCTCATGGTGCTTGCCAACTGCATCATCAACTTCTTTATCCCCTCCGGTTCCGGCCAGGCCGTCGTCACGATGCCCATCATGACCCCCATCGCCGACATGATCAACATGACCCGTCAGGTGGCCGTCTTCTGCTTCCAGATCGGCGACGGCGTCACCAACCTGATCTATCCCACCATGGGCGGTCTGCTTGCCATGCTGGCCCTCGTCCGCGTTCCGTTCGACCGCTGGTTCCGCTTTGCCTTCCCGCTTACCGTCAAGGTCACGCTTCTTGGCTGCGTCATCATGACCGTTATGTCATTGATGGGCTGGAACTAAAATGAGCAGTCCGGACTTTATCGCCCGGGCGAAAGAGATCGAAAATGTCGTCGTCGATTGGCGGCGACATTTTCATTCTCACCCGGAGCTTTCGTTTGACGAAGTTGAGACCAGCAAGTTCATCGCC
>JAGAYQ010000247.1 GCA_017940445.1 Pyramidobacter sp.
CGTCGGCAATGAGTGGGTCGGCGTATTTTGGATCGACACTGGCGAAGGACTGATCCTGCTCGACGCGGGGATGCCGCCGCAGACGTATCTGATCTTTGAAGGCATGAGGTCGTGCGGTTTCGATCCGCATGACATAAAACTCGCCTTGCTCAGTCATGCACACTTCGATCACTGCGGAGGCATGAGGGCCGTAATCGAATACACGGGCGCAAAGCTGTACGCCGCCGCCGAAGACACAAAAGAACTGCTTCACCCGACCGAACTGCTGAAAAAGGATTATCAGATCGTCATTCCCGACGCCGCTTATGAACCAGGGAGCGCCATCCGTCTCGGCAGCATCAGCGTGGAGCCGGTTGTCGTCGGCGGGCACACCCCGGGAACGACGTGCTTTTTCTATACAGACAGAGACGAAACGGGGACAGAGTACAAAGTCGGCATCCACGGCGGTCTCGGTCTGAGCAAGCTGGCAGACGAATATTTTACAAACGCGAAAGACGCACTCGCTGCGCGTGATGCTTATCGCCGGGCGCAGCTGATGGTGATTGATCGCCCAGTGGATATCGCGCTGTCCTTTCATCCCTACAACGTTTCGCTTGTCGAACGATCTACCGCACACGGCGGCAGCTGGCGCGCTCAGATAGACGCACATGCCTGGAAGGCGATGGAACAGGTGCGGCTGCAAAACCTCGCCGACCTCGAAGAAGCCAGCGCATTTCTGAAGAGGTGAACGCTCATGAAATTCGGCAAACAGCAGAACCTGTCTTTACTTTACATTCTGTTTGGGATGGCGCTCTTTGCAATGACGTCGCAGATCAAATACCGTTTTGCCGTCGCTACGGAGGATGTCGGACCAAGGTTCTTCCCCTACTGCTGCGCCGCGGGTTTTGTGCTCTGCGGTCTGGGAAAGTTCGTCTCCAGCCTGGGCAAAGGCAGCGGCAAGCCGTTCATCGGCAGCCTTTCTGGCTGGGGACGCATGGCTGTCATCCTGCTGGTACTGCTGCTGTACGTCTACGGTCTGAAATACATCGGTTACCTTGCTTCAGGCTTCTTGCTCATGACCGCGCTGGTGCTGATGCTGGGGCTTGACCGGCGTCCGCCGCTGTGGAAGGCCATGCTTTTCTCAGCTGTCGTGACACTGAGCACGTATTTGTTCTTTGAAAATGCCGTCCATGTACTGCTGCCATCCGGCGTCTGGATGAAGCCGCTGCTTCGTGCGCTGCGATAGGAGGGAATATCCATGTTCGCTTCAACATTGCAGATCCTCCTCCAGCCTGTCAACCTCATCACGGCGCTCATTGCCAACGTCATCGGCATCATCTTCGGCGCCATCCCCGGTCTGACCGGCAGCATGGCAATGGCGCTTTTGCTTCCGGTTTCGTTCGGCATGAAAGGCTACACCGGCATCATCTTTCTCGGCGCGCTGTACGTCGGCGGCGTCTCCGGCGGTCTGATCGGCTCGATCCTGCTGGGCATCCCGGGAAGCACATCGTCGATCGCCACCACCTACGACGGCTATCCGATGACTCTCAAGGGCCAGTCGGTCAAGGCGCTGGGCATCGGCATCGTTTCCAGCTTTATCGGCACCGTCGGCAGCGTGCTGACGGCAATGATGTTCTGCCCGCTCATCGCAAGCATCGCGCTTAAGCTGGGGCCGTGGGAGCTGTTCAGCCTGTGCTTTTGCGCGATCATCCTCGTGATCACGATCTCTAAAGGCGACATGTGGAACGGTCTTATCGCTGCGCTGTGCGGCATAAGCATGTCATGCGTCGGTTTTTCGCCCATCGACGGCGCATCCCGGTTCAGCTTCGGCATCAAGACGATCCGCGGCGGCATCAACATGACAGCGCTTATGCTCGGGCTGTTCGCACTCTCGTCGGTCATTCTCAACTATGCCCGGCGAGAGACCGTCAACCCTCCGATGGAACACGCCAAACTGAAAGGTTTCGGCGTATCTCTGAAAGAACTATTCGAGCACAAAATGTTGATTATACGCTCATTCCTGATTGGGCTATGGATCGGCTTCCTGCCGGGCATGGGCTCAGGTCTGTCGAATCAAGTCGCATACGCAATGGCTCGTTCTTCGTCCAAACACCCTGAGGAGTTCGGCAAGGGGAATCCAGAAGGCGTTTACGCCTCAGAAGTGAGCAACAACGCAGCCATCGGCGGCGCGATCGTGCCAATGATCGCGCTTGGGATCCCCGGCGACACTCCCACGTCGCTGATGCTTGGCGGGCTGATCATCTTTGGTCTGGAACCAGGTCCGATGCTGATGACGACAAGCGCGCAGTTCGTCTACGTCTTCTTTGGCGTTCTGCTGCTTGCAGCGCTGATGACGCTGTGCGTGCAGATGTTCGGCATGAGGACGTTCCCGCGCATCCTGCAGATCCCGTATCATTACCTGTTCACATCCATCACTCTGATCTGCTTCACAGGCGGATATTCTCTGACCAACTCGATCAATTCGTGCCTGCTTATGGTTGCCATGTCGCTGCTCGGGCTGTTTTTTTCCTATGCGGGACTGCCGCGCGCTCCGTTCATCCTCGGCTTTATCCTCGGGCCAATGCTCGAGAACAACCTGCGCAAGGGCTTAACTTATACCGCAGACGGCTTCCTCAGCTTCTTCATGCGCCCCGTCTCCGGGGCTCTGCTGGCGATCGCCATCCTCAGCCTGTTCTGGCCGGCACTGCGTGAGCGGCTTGAACGCAAACGCGCCGCGCGCGCCAAATGACACACACCCGATCATCAAAAAATCCGGTCTCCTCGCGGGGACCGGATTTTTGCAACTATCAAGTTATTTCAAATGGCTCGTATCGTTCATCAGGGACACGCGCGCAGCGCCTTTGGCGTTGAACTCAACGCAGGAAACGCCGCAGTTGTCGAGTTTGAAGCGCCAGTAATTCGTCAGCGGGCTGCCGAGGTAATGCGCCAGGATCGTGGTCGCCGCCGCACCGTGCGTGGCGATCACAACGCTGCCCTCGTAAGGAGCAGCCAGGCGCTCAAGCGCTTCGACGGCGCGCTTCTGCACCATTTCCAGCGACTCGCCGCCCTCTCCGGGGTAGCGCACTGTCTCTGGCGCAGCAGCCCACTGCTTGGCAATGGGCGCAAGGTCGGACGCTAGGATTTCCTTCATTGTCTTGCCCTGCACGGCGCCGAGGTTGATCTCCATGAACCCGGGATCGGCAATGATGTTTTCGCAACCGGCCGCTTGGGCGATCGCTTCTCCGGTGACGCGGGCGCGCGAAAGGGGCGAGACGAGCACGGCGGCCAGTTTCACGTTTTTGAAACGTTCCGCCGTTTTTTCGGCCTGCTCCAGCCCCTTCTC
>JAGAYQ010000028.1 GCA_017940445.1 Pyramidobacter sp.
CGCGAGATGGCAGAGGCGCTGCGTGCCGAGCTCGACTCGCGCGTGACGCACGAGCCGCTGATGCGGCTGTGGAAGCGGGCTGTCGGCCGCGGCGAAGCGGCCCGGCTGGACGCGGCCTGGAGCATTCTGCGCGCATGGTGTCCTGACGGGGACGCAAGCCGCTGGGCGGAGGTGGGGTATTTCGAGCTGCCTTCTGAGATGCCGCGGCCTCTGATGGTGATCGACGCGCTCTATGCCGCTTTGATCGAGCTGCGAAAGTCGGAAGCGGGCGTGTGGCTGGCTTCTGAGCTTTTGAAGGAGTTTTCGCGCTCGTCGCACGGGCGTTATGACTTTATCGGCGTGTGTCCCGCGCCGGTGGCGGAAGCGGTGGAGGACATCGCCGCACGCACGGGCATGATCGGCCTGTGGAAGCCGCGCCGGGTGGTCGGACGGCTGCCGATCGCGCGTCCTGTGTCGGGCGCGGTGTCGGAATCGTACGCGGCGGACCGCGATATGCAGTTCCTCGACGGCGCCGGTTGTCCGGCGAACGGCGGCTTTTACGCCTGGGACCGCCCGAGCGGCCGCATTTACCATGTGCGTGTCATCGTCGTGCCGATGTTTTAAGTTCTTGCAGGTTCTAAACTGACACAAAGACACAAAGACACGAAGGCACGAAGAGATAAAACAGCGCGGGCGTTGGCGAAAAAGGGCTTAACGCCCGCGCGTTTCTTTCGTAAATTTATAGAGCATGATATAATCGCACGCGGACACGCCTCGGAGTTTTTACGGGGCGGCTCCGGACGAAGGTGAAAGCCCCGATCCTATTTGGAAAGGGGGCGGAGTCCGATGGCGAAAAAAAGAACGGCGATGAAAGCCATTCAGGCGATCATCACCGTGCTTTTGGCAGTTGCAGTCGTCCTCATGGCTGCAAAGGCCGCGTACTAAGGCTCCAGACCAGCTCCGAACGGTCGTTATCTGATCGTCGCGGCTGGGTAGCGCCGGCCGCGAGGAGCTGAATTTCGCATCACCCCGCCTGATTGTCCTAGGGCGGGTTTTCTGCTCGCTTTTATTTTAACACACGTTTTGCAGTTTGGCTCATTTTATTTTTAAAGGAGTTTTTGCAATGAATACGTATGCATGTGCCGCGCTGGTTTCTGATGCCGGATATGAAGCACCGCTGTACGCGGCTCGGGCTGATGTGCCCGAGGAAAGCACCTGGCGGCTAGAGGATATTTATGGCTCTCCTGATCTCTGGGAGGCGGACGCGAAGCTGGCTGCTGCGCTGACGGAGGAGCTGGCTGCCTGCAAGGGGCATGTGATGGACAGCGCTGCCTCGCTGTGGAAGGCGATCGAGCTTGATGACCGTCTGAGCTTCGTCATGGGCAAGCTGTACAGCTACGCGGTGATGCGCAGCCATGAGGACACGGCGGCGGAAGGTCCGAAGGCGCTGGCCGCCCGCGCCACGCAGCTGAGCGTGAAAGCCGGCGAGGCGGGGGCGTTTTTAACGCCCGAGATCCTGGCTGCCGACGAGTCGAAGATCGACGAGTACATCCGTCAGGAGCCGAAGCTGGAACTGTATCGGCTGATGTTCGACCGCATCCTGCGGCAGAAGAAGCACGTCCTTTCTGCCTCGGAAGAGGCGGTCCTGGCGGCGATGGGCGAGCTGGCCGGCTCTCCCGACGAAGCGTTCTCCATGCTTACCGACGCCGATATGGAATTTGGCACGATCAAAGATGAAAGCGGCGCGGAAGTCCCGCTCACGCAGGAAGGGTACGGCCGCTATATCAGTTCGCCGGTGCGCAGCGTGCGCAAAGCGGCGTTCGACGGCATCCATACGACGTTTGCGCATTTCCGCAACACGCTGGCGGCGACGTACAGCGCCAGCGTCAAAAAGGACGCCACGTTCGCGCGCCTGCGCCGCTATGGATCGTCGCTCGAGGCGTCGCTGGAGAGCAACGAGATCCCCGTTTGCGTCTACGGCGGCCTGATCGACGCGGTAAACGCGGCTCTGCCGGCGCTGCACGAATACGTGGCGCTGAAGAAAAAGGCGCTCGGCGTCGAGCACATGGAGCCGTATGACCTCTACGCCCCCTTTGCGAAGGAGCTCAAGCGCACGTTCAGCTACGAGACGGCGCAGAAGCTCGTGCTTGACGCGGTCGCTCCGCTGGGTGAGGAGTACGCGGCGCTGATGAAAAAAGCCTTTGACGAGCGCTGGATCGACGTGTACGAGAACAAGGGCAAGCGCAGCGGCGCCTACTCGTGGGGCTGTTATGGAGTGCATCCGTACATGCTGCTCAACTACGGCGGTACCTACCGCGACGTGTCGACGCTGGCGCACGAGGGCGGCCATTCCATCCATACCTGGCTGTCGAACAGCGCTCAGCCGCAGGTCTACGCCTCATATGCACTGTTCGTGGCCGAGGTCGCCAGCACGGTGAACGAACTGCTGCTCGTGGAGCATCTGCTGAAGAACACCGACTCGCGCGAGGAAAAGATCTTCCTGCTGAACCAGCAGCTTGAGCTGATCCGGCAGACGATCTACCGTCAGACGCTGTTCGCCGAGTTTGAGCGCGATGTGCACGAGATGGCCGAGCGCGGCGAGCCGCTGACGCCTGAGTGCATGAACCGCCTGTGGACGGAGCTGAACACGCGCTATTACGGTCCCGAAGTGGGCGCGAACGAGCCGCTGGCCGCGGAATGGTCGCGCATCCCGCACTTTTACAGCGCGTTTTATGTGTACCAGTACGCCACCAGCCTGTCGGCAGCGGTGGCGATCGTCGACCGCATCCTCAAAGGCGGACCGGCCGAGCGCGATGCGTATCTGACGCTTCTGCGCGGCGGCTGCTCGGCCGATCCGATCACGCTGCTGGGAGGCGCCGGCGTGGATATGAGCACGCCCGAGCCGGTCGAGCGGGCCCTGTCGGTGTTTGCGCGCAAAACGAAAGAGCTGGAAGCGCTGCTGACGCAATAAAGCAGTAAAAACGCGGCCGGCGGAGAAGTGTCTCCTCAAGTGTGAGGCTTCTTTGCTTGCCAAATGCGCATGACGAAAGGAGAAGCAGCAGTGAACGATTTTGAGAGGAAACACCCGTATTTCTGGCTGATCCTGGGACTGATACTGACGCTGCTGTCGTACGGCATTTTCAATACCGGCATCTGCGCCTGGATCTTTGCCATCCCTCTCATCCGATTTATCAACACTCGCACAAAGTGGTCATCGCTCTTTCTCATGCTTGCGGGGATGATCATTGTTGCCAACATCACATTTTTCAGGCTTGTTGATGATGATTTCAACATTCAGAATCAAGTGTACTGCACATTCAACGGCGTAAGGATCTGGTTCCCGTTTTTTGTTTATTTCCTTTGCCGATATCTGAGAGCGAAGAAGATCATTTCTTACTGCGCGTTTCCGGCAGCGGTGGCTGCCGCGGAGTTTTTCATAGACAACCCATTTGTCTCGGTGATGACTTCGCTGTCGGTATCGCAGTTTTGGAATCTGGGGCTCATGCAGGTCGCAAGCGTTACAGGCGTGGTCGGGGTCTCGTTTATCGTGACGCTGTTTGCTTCGATCGTCAATTACATCTGGGAAGAAGGCATTCGCAAAGAAACCGTGGCGTATGCCATCGGATATGGGATCGCCGTCGTCGTCGTCACCGGCATCGGCATGTTCAGCATCGACAAAATAATGACAACGGATCAGACGGTACGAGTGGCTGCGGGCGTAGAAAATTTTAATCTGCTGCTTGAAAATTCATCTATCCTGGCCAGGTACGCAGGTTCAGATGAAGAGAAAATGGTGCAGGCAAACGCGGATATCATCACGAAAAGGGCCAGGCAGGCCGTTCAGAACGATGCAGCTCTGCTGGTTTTTCCTGAGGATGCCTTTGTCTGTCCGGAGTCTTCCGCTGAAAAGTTCATTGAACAGGTAAAAAGCATAGCCAGAGAGAACAAGATCAACATCCTGCTTCCTCTTCTCAGGCTTCCGCTCGATGAAGCCCGGAAAAAGAAGAACACGTTAAATTTCATCAGCAATAAGGGCGAACTTCTGAATACGTATCTGAAAAATCATCTCGTCCCGGTCGTAGAAGCTCCGTTCACTGAGCGAGGTGACGGCAAGACTCCGGTCGTCGAAGTCGATGGCGTGAAATACACATATCTGATCTGCGCTGATTACACTTCGAATACCTATGCCTATAACGGCCGGGAAGCCGACATCTTCATCAACCCGTCTTATGACTGGGAATCGTTCCAGTACTTCACGTCCTATGGCATACAAGCCCGTGCCGTCGAGTGCGGCTTTTCGGTCCTCAGAAACCCCGTGAACGGCAATATCATCCTTTATGATGTCTATGGCAGGCCCCTTCACATGGCGAATGTGCTGAACGTGCATACCGGCATGATCTATCTTGACATCCCCAGGAAGGGCAGACAAACTGTATATGGAGCTGCCGGCAACTGGTTCCCGTGGCTTTGTGCGGTCTATTCTGTGCTTGCCGTGCTGAGCAGTTTCGCTGCCAAGGATAAAAGCACATCATAGGACGTTTTGACTGTGAACATCTCTAAAAAGTGTTTTGTCTCTTGTTC
>JAGAYQ010000248.1 GCA_017940445.1 Pyramidobacter sp.
GCTATTATAAAACGTTTTCAGCGCTTCGCGCAAATATATTTGCAAATTCTCATGTTCTATGTGGAACGGGGACAGGCAAAGCGGCTCCGGGCAGTTGAATCTTTCCGAAGCCGCTTTATTTGCGGTGCTGTTCCAGCAGCTACTCGATCGACGTGACGGGATAGTCCTGTGCTTCGACGGCAGCTTTGAGGGTCTCGTTCGGAACGTCGGCGCTGAGGGTGACGACGGCGGTGCCTTTCTCGTGGCTCACTTCAGCACTCTCCACGCCGGCGACAGCGAGCAGGGCCTTTTTGACGCGGGCTTCGCAGTGTCCGCACATCATGCCTTCGACTTTGAGCGTTTTCACCATTTTCGTTTCCTCCGTTTTCAGTGTGAGATCGTCCAGCTCAACGGGCGGGACTTTTTTATCCTTTTTCGCACTGTGCGGGTTGAAAAAGTTCAGCCGCAGCGCGTTGGATACGACGCAGAAGCTGGACAGGCTCATCGCCGCCGCGCCGAACATGGGATTCATCTTCCAGCCCAGCAGGGCGATATAGGCGCCGGCCGCCAGCGGGATGCCGACGACGTTGTAGAAGAAGGCCCAGAACAGGTTTTCGTGGATGTTGCGCAGCGTCGCACGAGACAGGCGCACAGCAGCAGGAACGTCTGAGAGACGGCTGTTCATCAGCACCACGTCGGCTGCGTCAATGGCGATGTCGGTGCCGGCGCCGATGGCGATGCCGGTATCAGCGCGCGTGAGCGCGGGGGCATCGTTGATGCCGTCACCGACCATGGCTGTTTTACCGCGCTTTTGCAGTTCGCGGATCACCGCCTCTTTGCCGTCGGGCAGCACGCCGGCGATGACCGCATCAACGCCGGCCTGATCTCCGATGGCTCTGGCGGTGCGTTCGTTGTCGCCGGTCAGCATGACGACGCGGATGCCCATGTCCTGAAGTTCTTTCACGGCGCGGGGGCTGTCTTCCTTGATGGTGTCGGCTACAGCGATGATGCCGGCAAAGGCCGCGCCGTGCGCGAACAGCAGCGGGGTTTTGCCCTGGGCCGCCAGTTCATCGGCCTTCGCTTTCATCGTCTCTGGCACGGCAAGCTGCGAGCTGATGAATTTGAGGCTGCCGCCGAGCAGCGTTTCGCCGTTCAGGCTCGCCTTCAGTCCATTGCCGGGCAATGCCGAAAAATCGCTCACATCCGGCGCTGCCATGCCGAGCTTGTCAGCATGCGCCATCACCGCGCGGGCAAGCGGATGCTCGCTTTTGGCTTCGAGGGCGCAGGCCAGGCGCAGCAGTTCGTCTTCGCCGCTTTCAGCCGCGGAAACGAGGTCGGTGACGCGGGGCTGTCCGCTCGTGATCGTGCCGGTCTTGTCGAGCGCCGCGATCTGGATGCGGCCGCAATTTTCAAGCGACGCGGCGGTCTTGAAGAGGATGCCGCTTTTGGCGCCCACGCCGTTGCCGACCATGATCGCCACGGGCGTAGCCAGGCCGAGCGCGCACGGGCAGCTGATGACGAGCACCGAGATGCCCCGTGCAAGCGCGAAGCCGAACTCGCGTCCCAGCAGCAGCCAGACGACGGTCGTCACTGCCGCGATGGCAATAACAGCGGGCACGAACACGCCGGAGACTTTGTCGGCCACTTTGGCGATGGGTGCTTTTGTCGCCGCCGCGTCGCTGACCATGCGGATGATCTGCGACAGCGTGGTGTCCTCACCCACGCGCGTGGCGCGGGCGCGCAGATAGCCGCTCTGATTGACCGTCGCAGCGCTGATCCTGTCGCCCGCGGTCTTGTCGACGGGGATGCTCTCGCCCGTCAGCGCCGACTCGTCAACGGCTGATGTTCCTTCGATCACCACGCCGTCGACAGGCACGTTTTCACCGGGATGCACGGCGAACTCATCGCCGGCTTTTACCTGCTCGATGGGGACGACTGTTTCCGCGCCGTTCACGAGCAGCGTCGCCGTCTTCGGCGCCAGCTTCATCAGCGATTTGAGGGCGTCAGTCGTGCGGCCCTTGGAACGGGCCTCCAGCATCTTGCCCACGGTGATCAGCGTCAGGATCATCGCCGCCGATTCAAAGTAAAACTCGTGCATATACCCCATCACGGCCGCGGCGTCGCCCCTGACCTGCGCGTCGGTCATCAGGAACAGAGCCGCGACGCTGTAGGCAAACGAAGCCGCCGAGCCGAGCGCGACGAGCGTATCCATGTTGGGCGCCCCGTGCAGCAGGCCCTTGAAGCCGCTTGTGAAGAACTTTTTGTTGATCAGCATGACGATAGCGGCAAGGATCATCTGAACCAGGCCCATCGCCACATGATTGCCGTCGAAGAACTTCGGCAGCGGCCAGCCCCACATCATATGCCCCATCGAGAACCACATCAGCACGGCCAAAAAGCCGAGCGAGGTCCACAGACGGCGCTTCAGCACCGGCGTCTCGTGATCGGCCAGCGCGTCTTCGTCAGCCGCCTTCTGCGCGCTAGGCGAAGCGGCTGCGCCCTTGAGCGACGCGCCGTAGCCGGCGTCGACGACGGCTTTGATGACCGCCTCGGCCGGGGCCGTGCCCTCCACGCCCATCGAGTTCGTCAAGAGCGAGACGGACACGGAGCTGACGCCGGGGACTTTCGCCACGGCCTTTTCCACGCGGGCGCTGCATGCGGCGCAGCTCATGCCTGTGACTGTGTACTGGACCATGAAAATACCCCCTTGCGCTCAGCAGCGCACGACCGGCTTGTACCCCGCTCTGCTGATCGCGCTGCAGCAGGGGTCAACCCAGTCCATCGATCGGGCCTGGATATAGGCCTTTTGCTCGTCGAACGAGACGCGGGCGCTCACGCCTTCCAGCTGATTGAGCGCGTTCTGCACTTTCGCGGCGCAGTTTTCGCATTTCATGCCGCGGATGTCGATCATGAAATGTTTCGTCATCGTCGCGTCAGGGGTTTTGAACGCCGGCGTGCTCGGCGAGCCGCCGCCGCAGCAGCCGCCTTCGCCGCGAAAATGCCTGAGTGCGCTTTTTGCCGCCAGCAGCACGACGACTGCCAGCACCGCCATGATCACGTAGTTTGCCATTATCTCCTTACTCCCTTTCTCTCACATAAAGTTACCGCATCAGCTTCTGGATCGTCATCACAAGCTCGTCGAGCGTCGATTCGTCGCCATTGCGGATGTCGCTGGCCACGCAGCCGCGGATGTGCGCGGCCAGCAGCTCGCGGTTGAACGCGTTCATCGCCGCCGTCACCGCCGAGCACTGCACAAGGATGTCGGGGCAGTAAGCACTGCGCTCCACCATGCCTTTGATGCCGCGGATCTGCCCCTCGATGCGGTTGAGGCGGTTCATCAGTTTTTTCACTTCTTCCGGCGTGCGCTCCTTTGTGCGGGTCCCCGCTCCGGCAGCGCAGTGCGGACAGCTTTTTTCCATGTCGTTCGCCTCCGTTCATTTCAGCCGCATCTTATACCCCCATTGGGTATTTGTCAAGC
>JAGAYQ010000249.1 GCA_017940445.1 Pyramidobacter sp.
CCTCTTGGGTCAGTGTAAGATTGATGTGAGCCATAATCGTTCTCCTTTCGGGCATGTGTTGTTATGGGCAACAACATCTTACCTGAAGTTGAACCTTATGGCTCGTTGTTCTTTTTACACCATTATAAGGGCATTACCGAGTGCCATATCTTTTTTCCCCAAGAAAGTAATAATGTCATATTGGATTCTGCTCAGCCATGTGTAAAAAGCCTCCGCTTTTTCTGGCTTTAAGTTCCACTTTTCAGCAAAATTCTCCTCTTGAGCAACGGGATTATAAATATAGTACCTACCATACGCTGTATGAATATAATTAGGCATCCTCTCTATGATTCCGCAGAGTGCATTATAAAGACTCGTTTCGCCGTTAAACGCAATGGCAGCCAGCGTGGTAATGATGATAGAAATTGGCCGATTTCCTAGGTCATCTGCGAAATATTTATCACGGTGCCTCTTCATGATCTGTATTGCTTTTTGTAACACACTCCTTTTGTTGTATATAGGCACTGAGTCAATCTCTGTTTGTGCCTTATATTTTGAGTCTTGAATAATTACAAAGGGGCGTTTATTCATTTGCGATTGAAACCAAAGACGATACCGGTGAGGATCGCTGAATCGATCTTCATAACTGTAAACACCGGTCTTATGCGTCAATCTTATCTTCGTTGAACAAGGACTCCCATATATACGGTCATTTGGCACACAAGGCAAAATATCCATATGGAATCCATCATAATCCATTGTCCAACAACGTTTACCCTCTTTATCAAGTTTTTTTCTGTACTCTGCGTGGGCTCTTAACCGATCACCCACCAGTTTTTTTATGTCAAATGCCCGAAGATTTTGCCCGTCCTTCAGCAAACAAATCAGGTCCAAATCATAATCACTATCTGCTTCAGAAAGTGGTCTCACGACAGTTCCCAAATTCATGGACCCCTGTGGTTCAATTTTGACTTCGTAATCTATTCCGTCTCCAAGCCATTTGCCGACCGCTTCATAGCTTAATATTGCTTTTTCCATCATCGTCTGTGATATGTTTAATTCATCTGCAATATTACTGAGCAAAGTATCATAGTAGTTACGCTGATCGTCTGAGAGCATATTTAACCTCCTAACCGATGGATAATGTCTCGAAAAATCCATTGTCGTCATCGTAAATTTTCATCTTAGGGTAAACATGGGGCATATGACGACGACCAACTTCAAAGGCTGCGGATACCGGGATAGCGGGGAAAATGGCAAATTCCACCACGTTTGATAGGCCATTTTTAACCTGATCACATATTTCTAAATACTCATGCCAAAATAAAGATAGGTCCTCTTCACTCTTAATACAATCAACGCCCAATCTGTGCGCTCGTAAAGTGAAAATGACGTCGGGATCAAAAACTCTTTTTACACGCTCTATAGCAATTTCCGCCGTCAATGACAATATTAAAGCAACTTTCGTTCCACTAGAACGTACACATTGTTTTTCTACCGTAAAGGTATTCGTTAATTCTTCTGATTGCCATTCCCAGGTATCAGGTATTCTTGTTTTCTGATATACGCGACAAGGGACCTTGTCTCCCATCAGGTTTCCAAGTTTTACGATCGCCGGTATCGGCGCTAGAGGAAATACGCTAAAATGTATTTCTGAATTTCCTGATTGTGCTTTTCGTATACTTTGAGCCACCTCATCCTCAATACATTGATTCATGCTTAACCAATATTTTGGGGAGCGATACTTTCCGCTTGGCTCTATTGTTATCTGAATTGGGTAATCTTCCTCACGTAGTCTATAATTAGGAAGCAGAGCTTTTATGACTTGCGATTTGCTCACGCTTGCAGGAAGTGCGCCTTTTATAGGACTCCGAAATGTCACTAAAGTCGTTGGCATAGGGGCTACCGACCGTGTTAATTCTCTTATTCTATCCTCTCTTGTCTTTTTCATTTCTCTTAAAACTTCAACAGTGTACTTAGCTGGATTATCATCAATAATCTTGTGATGCTCTGGGCACATTAGCATTAAATTGCTCAGTTTATCAGACAACTCATAGGATAAAATCGTATCACCGCGGGGCCCATCTGGACTAGCTGCAACGATATGAGCAACATTTGATCCATTAAAGCGAGTTAACGTCAAATCATCAACAAAAACATCTTTATTGCAACCTTCAAACTCACAGCGCCCTGCTGCCATCGCACATAGCTGACGAATCGTCAGTTCTTTAGGATTTTTTGTGCTTCTTTGGTTCGCTTTCTTTTTTGCCACTATGCTCAACTCCATTTTATTCTTGTTTCTAACAGGGAGGTAACGCCGTACAGTTCATTTTGTCGTATCATTTGCCAGTGCGATCGAACTCTTAAGTTTTACTTAACAGTTGCGCCGCTAGTGATACAATGCTTTCAAGCTCTGTTTAAGCGCACGGTTCGGTATTCCCGGATCGTGTTTTTTCTGTATCAGGATGTTCCGCTACCGATGCTTGTCGTGACTGCGTTCCGAACTTGTGAGCATTACTCACAAGTTGCCGATTCCGATGTCTGCTATCTTCGCATGTGCGCTCCATATGGTCGTCCATGTCTGCCTGAGGTAGATGTTTCGGGATTCGGGCGGGCACATGGGCCCGCCCCCTACGGCGTATCCGGCTTTATGCGTCAGCCCTCGATCTTCTTTTCTCCGCCCAACAGGCGCTTTTTATTCTGCTCGCGCTCGATCTGGGCAATGCTTTTATCAGGCGTGGGCAGGTCTTCGGGCATGGTTCCGCCAAGTTCGGCAATGGTCTGGCGCACTTTTTTGCCGACGGTGTAATGGGTGAGGTTCGCGGCGTCCTTGCCCTGGATGTGTTCGCGGCGCAGCTTTTCGTCTGTCTGGGTGGCGCGGAACAGATTGGCGGCCAGTTCGGTGCTGCCCATGTGGTCGAGGATCTTCTGGCTCTTTTTCAGTCCCTTGCGGGCATGGATCTCTTTCTGACCGAGGCCGCCGTACAGGCCCTGGTAGCCGTAATTCTGAAAGATCGCGTAGTCGATCGGCTCGCTGACGCCTGCCATTTTCGCAGCTTCGGCAAGGGATTTGTTATGGGCTTTCATTTCGTTGCGGATGGCAAGGCGCTTCTGATCTTCGCTGAGCTGCTGATAGTTCTCTATCAATTCCTGCTGGCGGGTCTTGACGGCAAAATATGTTTGCCCCAGGGCGATGACTTCCTTACGCGGATCGCCGTTCATGACGATCAGGTAGCAGGCATAGCGGGAGAGCATAAAATCTTCCACGTCTCGTTTCGCACCGCTGCCGATCTCAACCATTTTGCGGACGTCCGCAAATGGTCTGAGGGCTCGTAACCGCTGTTTTTGCACGCCAGTTTTGCGCGTTCGATCGCCTCTTTCAGATAGCGCCACTGGCTGTATTCGAGCACGGTTTGCAGTTCGCGGGCAAGCCAGTATTCTTCGCCGTATTCGTTGATGTGCTTGATGTCTTCAAAGAGTTTTTCGCTGTAGTTTGCAAGTTCGTTCATAATCCAAGCTCCTTCATGTACTGCGCCATCTGTGTCTGCACTTCGGCCAGTTCTTTTTCGATGGCCGCGATGTTTTTCTGCACCTGGCCGATGTCGACAAGGGGCTCTTCCTCAAAGGTATCGACATAGCGGGGGATGTTGAGGTTGCAGTCGTTTTCGAGGATTTCGTCCAAAGTGGCGGCGTGGGCGTATTTTTCGATGTCGGTGCGCGCGCGGTAGGCGGTCACGATGCGCTCGATGTCGCTGTCGCGCAGCACGTTCTGATTTTTGGCGCTTTCGTAGTTGCCTTCGCCGCTGGCGTCGATAAAGAACACGTCGCGCGCGGCGCGGTTCTTTTTAAAGACGAGGATGCAGGCGGGGATGCCTGTGCCGTAGAAGAGGTTGGCGGGCAGGCCGATGACGGCGTCAAGGAGGTTGTGTTCGAGGATGGCGCGGCGGATCTTGCCTTCCTGATTACCGCGGAAGAGGACGCCGTGAGGCATGACGACGGCCATGCGGCCGCCGTTGGCATCGAGGGAGGCGAGCATGTGGAGGATGAAGGCATAGTCGCCGGACGACTGCGGGGGAACGCCCCAGTCGAAGCGTTTCCACGGGTCGAGGTCGGCGGTCATTTTCTGCTGTTTGCGTCCTTTAGCGTCGAGGCCGGCGCCGGCAAGAAATCCGGCATCCCACTGCTTGGCGCTGAACGGGGGATTGGCGATGACGACCTGAAAGGTCATGAGGGCGTCGTCTTTGACGTTCCGGGGGTTGGCAAGGGTGTCGCCGTGCCAGATGTGGGCGTCGTCAATGCCGTGGAGGAACATGTTCATGGTGCAGAGGGCCCAGGTTTGGGCGTTCTGCTCCTGGCCGTAGAGGGCAACTTTGCCGCTTTTGACTTTTTTGTGGGCTTTGAGGAGGAGGCCGCCGCTGCCGCAGGTGGGGTCGTAGATGCGGTCGTTTTCGTGCGGGTCGGCCAGTTCGGCGACGAGGCGTGACACCTGGCTGGGCGTGAAGAACTCGCCGCCTTTTTTGCCGGCATCGGAGGCAAACTGGGCGATCATGTACTCGTAGGCGTCACCGATGATGTCGGAGCCGTCGATCTGGCTGGGGCGCAGGTCAAGCTCTGCAAAGTCTTCAAGAAGGTTGTGGAGGATGGCTTTTTTGGCGACGGCATCTCCAAAATCGACCTGGGAGTTGAAGTCTATGGCGCGGAAAACGCCGCGCAGTTTGCCGCTGTTGTGATCTTCGATCTGAGAGAGCGCGATGTTGATCTTCTGGCCGATGTCGTTGTCGTCACGATGCTCGTACAGGTACTCAAAGCTTGAGTCGCGATCAATGGCAAAGCGTTCGCGGCTCATGGCGCGCTCGACTCGCTCGGCGTCGCCGCCGTACTGCTGCGCGTAACGATCGCGGCATTCGCGGTTGACGTCGCTGAGGTACTTCACAAAGAGCATGGAAAGGACGTAATCTTTGTAGCGGGAGCTGTCGATCTTGCCGCGGAAGGTGTCGCAGGCGCGGAAAAGGGTGCTGTTGATCTGTTCGCGTGTGGTCATGGTGTTTTATCCTCGTTTCGGCAGGGTTTTGTAATGGCGTTCCAAAAGTGTGTTCGCCAGCGCGTTTTTTGCGTCTGCAAGCTGCTGTAAAAGCTGTGCTTCTCTCCGCACAAGGCTGCTGACGCGGGCGATAAGGCGCTGCTGTTCCAGCGCCGGCAGCCTGAGTTCAAGGTCGTTGAAATACTGCACGTTGACGGCTTTGAGCACAGATGCCCAGGTGTTGCGTTCAATGTCGCGGCGCCGCGCCGGGCGGTTGAGCAGCCAGGCGATAAAGGCCGGATCAGCCCGTTCGTCGTTGATGCGAACGACGATGAACGTTGAGGGAACGGCGATGTTCTGCTCCGCTTCCCCGATCAGCACGGCCGTGTAGGGTGCCGTGAGGCGCATAACGATGTCACCGGTGCGGGTCAGATGCTCGGAACTGAGCGGCGCTTTGGTTTCCAGTCCTTCGAGGCGGTCCGTGTCGATCGTCATTCCGGCATCATCGACCGCGCTGAGCGTGAGCAGGCGATAGCGTGCCGCCGCCGGCTCGTCTTTGCTGCGCCGAAAGCGCGACAGCACAAAGCCGCTGCGTATTTCGGCCAATTCAGAGAGTTTCATGGGGATCACTTCCTCAAAGGTGTTTTATCGGCTTCATACAAAATTTTTGTCGTGGGCTATAATGTACTCATTATATTTCCAAGCGCGCCGCATGTCAATCATTTTTATTGTCATGGGTAATTTTTGACTTTTTGTCGGAGATGTCTACGGTCAGCGCCGCGCGCCCCCTGGTTATAATATGGTTAAATACGGTTACAGGCCGGTGGATAAGTGGCGTCGGGTTTGATGGCCGCTCCTTTACGTCATAAAGAACAATATCAGTCAAGCACCTAAAAAATTTCCGTCAAGTACCTAAACGCCAACAGTCAAGCACCTAACGCCAACAGTCAAGCACCTAAAAAATTACCGTCAAGCACCTCATTTTTGACGCCGGTTCGCCGATGCGCGTCAGATACGATCATAAAAAAATCACCGCTGCGTGAGAAAAACGTTCTCATACAGCGGTGATTTTTTGGTTCAGTGAAGATTTTCTTCTGAGAGCTCGCTAGATGGTCTGTCTGCGGGCGCGCTCCTTCTCGGCGGCTTCGTCCTCGGCCGGGTACCACATGGGGTTGACGAGCTTGACGCAGCACTTTTCGCCCTCGGAGAAGCTGACGCGGTGAGGCGTCTGCACTTTGAGGGTCTGGCTGCCGACGGGGATGAGGTATTCGGTGCGGTCGGTGAGGAAGATGCGCTTGGCGACGTGGGTGACGTAGCCGTCTTCACCGCCGGTCAGCTCGATGGCGTTGGGGCGGGTGGCGACGACCATGCGTTCGGCTGCCTCGGGCGGGATGGCGAGATTGAGGGCCTGCTCGGCGTCGCCGTCGGCGAAGACTTTGCCGTCGCGCACGCTGACGTTGAGGAAGGTGCTCTCGCCCAGGAAGCTGTGCACGAAGCGGTTGACGGGCTTGTTGTACAGGTTCTCGGGGGTGTCGATCTGCATGATCTTGCCCATGTCGCACACCATCATGCGGTCGGAGATGGCCATGGCCTCGGACTGGTCATGGGTGACGAAGATGATGGTGAAGTTGAACTTGGCCTGCAGTTCCTTGATCTCGAAACGCATCGATTCGCGCAGCTTGGGATCGAGGTTGCTCAGGGGCTCGTCCAGCAGCATGACTTTGGGCTGGGTGACGATGGCGCGGGCCAGGGCGATGCGCTGCTGCTGGCCGCCGGAGAGGTCGCCGGGATAGACTTTCTCAAGGCCGGTGAGGCTGGTGTGCTTGAGGGCTTCGGCGACTTTCTTGTTCACGTCCATCTTGTTCATGCCCTGGATGCGCAGCGGGAACGCGACGTTCTCGAACACGTTCATGTGGGGCCACACGGCGAAGGCCTGGAAGACCATGCCGAGGCCGCGCTCCTCGGGCGGCACATAGAGGTTCTTGCTCTTGACCGACACGGGGCGGCCGCACAGCTCGATCTCGCCTTCGCTGAGGTCTTCGAAGCCGGCGATCATTCTCAGCGTGGTGGACTTGCCGCAGCCGGAGGGGCCGAGGAACGAGAAGCACTCGCCCTCGTGCACGCTCAGATTGAAGTTGTCGACGGCGACGATGTCGCCCAGCGTCTTGGTAGTGAAGCGTTTTGTGACATTGCGAAGCACGACTTGATCCATGACGCTAGACCCCCTTCCTGTCCTTGGTGATGTACTTGACGATGGTGTCGCAGATGAAGATCAGCACGATGGCGACGGAGCCGAGCGCGGCGGCTTCCGACATGCTGCCGGCGTCCTGCATGGCATAGATCTGAACGCCCAGGGTGCGGGTGAAGGGGCCGTAGAGCAGGATCGAGGTGGTGACTTCGCGCATGGCGGGCAGGAAGATGAGGAAGAAGCCGGCGACCATGGCGGGGCGGATGAGCGGCAGGGTGATGTCCTTGAGGCTCTCGGTATGCGAAGCGCCGCAGGTGCGGGCGGCTTCTTCAAGCGACGAGTGCACCTGAAGCAGCGCCGCCGACGAGCTCTTCATCGAGAAGCTGAGGTAGCGCGCCAGGTAGGCCACGATGATGATCCAGATGGTGTTGTACAGCGACACGCCGAGGCTGCCCGACCAGGCCAGGATGACGCCGACGGCGAGAACGGTGCCGGGGATGGAGTACGGCAGCACGGAGAGGATCTCGAGCAGGCCCTTGCCCCTGGGACGGATCTTCTGCACGACGTAGGCGATCAGGGTGCCCAGCGACATGCAGACGATGCCGGCGACGACCGAGGCGAACAGCGAGTTCTTGATCGAGTCGAAGGTGCCGGCCGCCTTAAACACGCTGATGTAGTTGTTGAGCGTGAAGTTGGCGGGGATGAGGGCGTTGCCGTAGCCGTTGACGAGCGCCACGAGGAAGATCATGACCAGCGGCACGACGACGATGAGCAGCAGCGTGAGGATGGAGAGCACCAGCAGGGGCAGCTTGGAGGCGCGCAGCTTGATGAGCGTGGGGCGCATGCTCTTGCCCTTGATGATGTCGTAGCTGCCGGAACTGAGGACGTGCTTCTGCACGATCAGGGCCAGCGACACGACGACGACGAGCATGATCGACAGCGCCGCGCCCTGACGGATGCCTTCGAAGCTGCCTTCCGCGCTCTGGATGGCGTCAAAGATTCGCGTCGGCAGCGTGAAGATGCCCTGCGAGAAGCCGAGGATCGACGGCACGCCGAAGTGCGCCAGCGAGGTGATGAGGATCAGCAGCGCGCCTGCCGAAATGGCCGGCAGTACGAGCGGCAGCGTGATCTTGCGGATGACCGTCATCTGCCGGGCGCCGGCGATGCGGGCGCACTCCTCCAGCGTCGGGTCCATGCGCTCAAGAGCGCTGACCACCTGCATGAAGACGAAGGGGAAGTAGTACGAGATCTCGACGAAGACGATGCCCCAGACGCTGTTGATGTTCATGCGGAAGCCGAACGTGGCCCACAGCCACTTGTTCAGGTAGCCGGCACGGCCGCCCAGGAGCAGCTTCCAGGCCATGGCGCCGAGGAAGGGCGGGAACATGTAGGGGATGCTGAACAGCGCGCGCATCAGGCCCTTGGCGGGGATGTCGCTGCGGCCCAGCAGCCAGGCGTAGAACACGCCCATGATCGTGCCGAAGACGGTGACGAAGAACGCGATCTTAACCGTGTTCCACATCGCGCCCAGGTTCTTGGGATCGAGCAGCTGCGTCTTGAACAGCTCGGGATTGAAATGTCCCTGATAGAAGAACGCATGGTACACGATCATGAAAACGGGGATGACGACGATGATCAGCAGCAGCACGAAGCTGAGGATGGTCAGCGCGCCGTCGAGACTGACGTGACGGCCTTCGAGGGCCGCGAGGTCTTTCTGTTTGCCGAAGCCGATGCTCATGCCGACTGCGCCTCCTTCTTAGCGGGATAGTAGCGGGGATTGACGAGCCGCACGCCCGTGGTCTCGCCCGCCTTGACCGTGCCGCGCTGCATCGCGTCGAGCGCCGACTGCTGCACGCGCAGCTCGCGCGTGCCGAGCGTGACGCGGTAGTCGTACTCGCTGCCGAGGAACGTGCAGCGGTTCACCTTCACCTTGATCGGAGACTCCGGATCGAAGACGATGTCGTTGGGACGCACGCCCAGCTCCACGCCCGCGCTCAGGCTCAGCCCGGCGGGCAGCTCGCCCTCCCACGGCACAACGCTGTCGCCCGCGTCGAGGCCGAGGCCGGCGCCGCTGGCGACGACAGGGATGAAGTTGGACACGCCGATGAACTCGAACGTGAAGCGGTTGGCCGGGCGCAGGATGATGTCCTCGTCGGTGCCCAGCTGGCACAGCGTGCCGTCCTGCTCCATGATCGCCATCTTGTCGCACAGCTGCAGCGCCGACTGCTGATCGTGCGTGATGTAGAAGATGGTGGTGCCCAGATTGCGCTGGATCTCGCGGATCTCGAGCAGCATCTGCTCGCGCAGCTTGGCGTCGAGGTTGGTGATCGGCTCGTCCATGACGATGACTTCGCCGTCGCCGACCAGGGCGCGGGCGATGGCGACGCGCTGCTGCTGGCCGCCGGACATCTCGCTGGGCTTGCGGTCCATGAGCTGCTCGATCTGGACGAGCTTTGCCGCCTCGTCGGCCTTCTTCAGCATCTCGGCCTTGGAAAGGCGGTCCTTGCCCTTAAGGTTCTGGAGCGGGAAGAGAATGTTCTGACGGACGGTGAGGTGGGGATAGAGCGCATAGTTCTGAAACACCAGACCGACGCCGCGGTTTTCGGGCGGGAGATTGGTCACGTCGTCGTCACCGAAGAAAATCCTGCCGGAGGTGGGCTTCTCCAGGCCGCAGATCAGGTTCAGCGCGGTGCTCTTGCCGCAGCCGGAGGGGCCCAGCAGGCCGATGAGACTTCCGTCCGGAACCTCAAAGCAGAAATCACTGACGGCGGTGACCGTGTCACCCTTTTTATTTCGACTTGGAAACTTCTTGGTCAGATGGTCCAATACAACTTTCATAGGGGCGTCATCCCTCCTGTTAATGAATGGAACAGAAGCTGAAACCAGCGTACTTCGCTTAGGAATAATTAAAAAACAAAACGGATGGAATGTCAACAGCGGATTGCGGCGGAAAGCGGAGATTCCGGGGTAAAATGCGGAATGACAGAAAAAAGCACGGAAAACGGACCGGCTTCAGAAAGACTCCGGTAAAGCGTGAGAAGACAGAGAACAGCGAGATGTCACAGGTTTTCGACAGCTTCTGCGCTGCTTTTTGTTGCAATCACTGCTGCGGGCTGATATAATAAAACAAAACAGAAACAAGTTGAAAGGACTATGGAATTGCATAGCTGCAGTGCCATAAGTCCTTTCTGTGCTTTTCGGAGGAAAATGCATGGAGAATGACAGCCGGATCAGAATCCTGCGGATTCTGGAGGTGCTTCGCACGGAAACAGATCAGGACCATCCGATCACCATTGTGGAGATCGTGAAGCTCCTGAACGAACGATGGAACCTGGACGCCCATCGGATCACGGTGCAGAAAGACATCGCTTCTCTGATGGATGCCGGATACCCGATTGAAGCGGTACGCTCCACACAGAACCGCTATTACATGACGGAGCAGCTGTTCGAGCTGCCGGAGCTGAAGCTGCTGATTGACGCGGTCGAGTCCGGGAAGTTCATCACGGAGAAAAAGAGCCGCGAGCTGACGGAAAAACTGACTTCACTGGCTGTCCGAAGCGACCGGGAATCCCTCAAGCGCAACATCAGCATCTCCGACAGAGTGAAGACGGGCAATGAACAGCTCTATTACATCATGGATGCGCTGAATGAAGCGATCAACCGGAAGAGGAAGGTCAGCTTCCTGTACTTTGAGTATCACGCGGGGAAAAAGAAGAAGCTCAGAAACGAAGGAGAGCCGTATGTTCTGAGCCCCTATACGCTGACCTGGAACGGCGACTTCTATTATGTGGTCGGCTGGTCGGACAAACATGAAAAAATCGCGACCTTCCGGGTGGACCGGATCTACAGGGTTCCGGAGATCCTGGAAGAAAAGGCAGTCCGGAAACCGAAGCAGTACAGCATCGGGGACTTTGCCGAAAAGGCTTTCCAGATGTTCGACCGGGAGCATGCCACGGTGGAACTGCTCTGCGTCAACGAAGCGATGAACACGGTAATCGACCATTTCGGTACGAAGATCAGGACGGAACAGACAGATGAGGATCACTTCCGCTTCAAGGCTGAAGTGTCCCTCAGCCCGGTCTTCTTCGCCTGGGTTTTCCAGTTCGGCGGGATGATCAAGATTGTAGGGCCACTGGAAGTACTTGCCCAATATAGAAAGATGCTGCGTCAGCAAATAGATTGGGATCGTTCAGAAAGCGTTATGGGTATCTGCGGATCAAACACGAGGGAAAAAGGGTTTATGATTAGTACACAGTGCCCTTTTTGCAGTCAGGAAACTGAAATACCAATTAATCTAATAGATTTATTCTCATGGGAGGTAGATGGACTGCCCGCACAAGATGCGTTCCCATATCTCACAGATGATCAACGAGAGATGATCATCTCAGGTACTTGCCCGAGCTGCTGGTGCTCATTATACGAACAAGACGAAGACTAATCATCAGGGATCAGAACTACCAAAACTGAAGTTGGCAGAATGTTTTATGAACTGACGGCATAGAAAAATGCTGGAAAAGCCTCGTTTACGGGAAAAGCATGAAGGAGTTCGATTTTTCCGGCACACCGGGAGAAGTAATCACACAGCAACTCCAAAACGGTCGGTGGGTTACAGTCTCAAAGACGATATTATCCTCACATGGAAGTGACGAGGGTGTTGTGGACCCATTAGCAAAAATGCAAGATATGAATGCTGAGGAAGCCAAAGAATACTTGCTTGAGCTTCTGTCGAGCGGTGAAATAGATAATGAGGAATTCATGACACTGTATGAGAAGTTATGAGGAGATAGTATACAATGGGAGCAGCCCG
>JAGAYQ010000250.1 GCA_017940445.1 Pyramidobacter sp.
CCGATGCGGTGATCGGTAACGCGGTTCTGCGGGTAATTGTAGGTGCGGATGCGCTCGGAGCGGTCGCCGCTGCCGATCATGCCCTTGCGCTCGGCCGACTCGGCGCTGCGCTGCTTCTCCACCTCGATGTCGTACAGGCGGGTCTTGAGCACCTGAAGGGCCTTGGCGCGGTTCTTGATCTGCGAGCGTTCATCCTGACAGGTGACGACCAGTCCCGTGGGCAGGTGGGTGATGCGCACGGCGGAGTCGGTCATGTTGACGTGCTGTCCGCCCGCGCCGCTGGAGCGGTAGGTGTCGATCTTCAGATCCTCGGGACGGATCTCGATGTCGATGTCCTCGGCTTCGGGCATGACGACGACAGTGGCCGCGGAGGTGTGGATACGTCCGCCGGCTTCGGTCGCGGGCACGCGCTGCACGCGATGGACACCGCTTTCGTATTTCAGCTGACTGTACACGCCGTGACCGTGGATCTGGAAGACGATCTCCTTGTAGCCGCCCACCTCAGTCTCGTTGGCGTCGACGATCTCCAGCTTCCAGCCCTGACGCTCGCAGAAGCGCGAGTACATGCGGAACAGGTCGGCCGCAAACAGGCTGGCCTCGTCGCCGCCGGTGCCGGCGCGGATCTCCATGATGACGTCCTTGTCGTCGTTGGGATCCTTGGGGAGCAGAGCAACGCGCAGCTGTTCCTCGATCTCGCTCAGCATCGGTTCTTTTTCTTCAAGCTCCATCTTGGCAAGCTCGGACAGCTCGGGATCGCCGCCGCCGGCCAGTTCTTTGGCCTCGGCGATCTCAGCGCGGACCTGCTTGTAACGGCGGTAGTCCGTCACCACCTCGTCGAGCTCGGAATGCTTTTTGCTGAGCTCCTGCATCTCCTTGACGTTGGAGACGACTTCGGGGTCGGCCATTCTCTTTTCGAGTTCGATGTAGATCGCTTCAAGTTCCTGCAGTTTTGGTTCAAGGTTCATCAGACTGCCTCCGTGGGGTCTTCAAATTTTCGGTCAAGAGCTTCTTCAAGCGAGCGGATGCCCACTTCCACCTGATCGGGCTTGGGCTCGCGGGTCGTCAGGTATTGCAGGGTCATGGCAGGAGCCATCACGCACCGTCCCGCGCGTCCAAGGCGCGACATGGCGCGGATGAATTCGTAGGACACGCCGACGACAACGGGGATCAGGCCGATCCGCAGCGCGATGCGGCGCACGATGCCGCCGCCTCCGGCCAGTGAAAAGACGATGATGCTGACAACGACGACGATGAGCAGAAATGACGTGCCGCAGCGCGGATGCAGCCGCGAGCACTGCGCGACCGACTCCACCGTCATGGGCCGGCACGATTCGTAGGCGTTGATCGTCTTGTGCTCTGCGCCGTGGTACGCGAGGATGCGGGCCATGTCGCTCCACAGGCCGATGACGCCCAGATAAGCGATGAAAACAAGGCCGCGCGCGCAGCCTTCGACAACGTGTCCGCCCCAGTCGGAAAGGCCGGCGGCGCGTTTGGTCAGGTCGGCCAGCCACACGGGCAGCGCCACAAACAGTCCGATGACCATCACCGCCGCAGTCAGCGCCGTGATGACCAGATCTTTCGTCGTCATCTCGTCGTCCTCGCCGAGCGAGATGCTGGCTGATTTTGACAGGGCCTTGAAGCCCTCGCGCAGCATTTCGATCATGTTCAGAAAGCCGCGCAGGATTGGGACTTTGCCGATTCCCTTCTTGCTCCAGTTTTTAGCGGGCCAGTGCTCGGTGACGATCTCGCCGGATTCCTTGCGTACAGCCAGGCCCCAGCGCTCATAGCCCTTCATCAGCACGCCTTCGATCACGGCTTGCCCGCCGACGGGCATCGGCGCGCGCGACTCCCCCGCCTCGGCCCACGAAGCCAGCGCCGCAGCGAGGTACGCAAACAGTTCTTTCAGTTTCAAGCGCATCACGCCTCCGCTTTTTCGGGGAAATACGGAGCCAGCCACGGTTCGGCTTCAACGATCAGCTCGCCCATACGGGCAACCATGTCGCGAACTTCCCACTGTGCGCCGCGCACGAGCACGCGCTTTTCGTACACGTCAAGCAGCGATCTCAGGTTGAGCGTGGTGACAAAGTTGGTGCAGATGCCGCCTGGCAGCACAAACCGCGCGTCTTCCATGGGCACGCCGGCAGCAACGAGCTCGTCATAGCTGGCCTGGGCGTTCTCCATTGCCTTGCGGTACGCGGCCAGTTTCGCGGAGTCGCCGGCGATCGTCGGCGGCGTGACGAAATCGAACAGCCTGCCCTGATTCTTTTCAGTTCCCTCGGAGACATAACGCTGGCTCTGCACCGTCAGCGAAACGCCGATGCGGTGGCGGCTGTACTGCGCCAGCAGCGTGCGCGACACGCCGCTGACGGCAAAGGTCATCGAGCAGTGCTCAAGCGTGCTGAGGTGCTTGGATTTGATGAGAAATTCGACGAGCTTGAGCATTTTGCTCTCGGTCTCGTCCAGCGTGTACAGTTCCTGCGGCGTCAGGGCGCTGTGGCTGGTGCGGCCGGCCGTCCAGATGGTGTGCAGGAAATCGGGAGTTTTGTTGATCAGTTTGATCTCCATGAGTCAAACCTCCTTGCGTTTCGTTTTATGGTCCGGATGTCGCGTCCGGTCCGTCTATTATAAAGGAAAGCAGCCGAAAAATCGCTTTCCGGCAAAAACAGAATAAAAAAACGAGGCGAACGCTCACGCGCACGCCTCTCTGATCCAAGCTAGTTCGATGTTTCTTTCTGGCCGTAGTTCATGCCCGCGTACTTCTTGTTGAACTTCTCAAGGCGTCCGGCCTCGGAGACGACGCGGCCCTTCTTGCCGGTGTAGAACGGGTGGCAGACGGAGCAGACGCCGACCTTGATCTCAGGAACCGTGGCGTGGGTCATAAACGTGTTGCCGCACGCGCAGCTCACCTTGCACTCGACATAGTTAGGATGAATGTCCTTCTTCATACTTTGTGCACCTCCTTAGCGTACAAAGATCTTCCAAAATACAGCTTGATAAATCTAACACACCTTGCGCGTTTGCGCAAGCGCCAATTTTTTATACGTGCATCACGCCCACGCCCATGCGCTCGTGATGCGCGACGGCATGAAAGGCAGTGTCGCCCGCAACGGCGACGGCGATCCACTGGGAATTGCGGACGATGGCGATCTTCGCGCCGATGCTCGTTTCGAGCAGACCGAAGGGAATGAACGAGCTGAAGGCCTCCTGAGCAGCGTGCAGCAGCGCGTGCATCTCAGAGGTCGACTTGCGCACGACGCCGCTGTTCAGGGCAGCGCCGACAAGGGCACGGCTGACTTTCATCGACAGGTCGCCGGAGATGCCGCCCACTTCCGTGGC
>JAGAYQ010000251.1 GCA_017940445.1 Pyramidobacter sp.
GTGGCGGCATCGCAGGAATGATCGACGAGCTTGTCGACGGCCTCGCGGAAGATGCCGACTGCTGCCTTGATGATAAAGATGCAGATCACGGCGCTGGCAGCCGGTTCCAGTGCCGGCAGACCGGCACGAGCTCCTCCGATGCCGATCAGCGCGCCCACGGACGACAGCGCGTCGCTCCGATGATCCCACGCTTCGGCGCGCAGGGCCGACAGGCCGGTGCGCTTGGCGGCGCGGATGACAAACTGGTACATCCCTTCCTTGACGACGATCGAAACGACAGCGGCGACGAGGGGCAGCAGCCCCGGGGCGGCAGAAGTCCTGTACGCGCCGGAGATGAGCGAACGCGCAGCTTCAAAGCCGATGCCGCCTCCGGCTGCCAGCAGCAGCGCGGCAAGAAAAAGCGCTGCGATGCACTCCAGCCGCTCATGTCCGTAGGGGTGCGAGTCGTCGGCCGGGCGCTCGCTCAATCTCACGCCGCCGGCTGCGACAAGGCTGCCGAGCACGTCGGAGGCTGAATGGACCGCGTCGCTGATCATCGCGCTGGAATGTCCGATCACTCCGGCGAACAGCTTGAACGCAGCCAAAATGAAATTTCCTGCGGCGCAGACGGCCGAAACGCGCGCGGCGCTGCCTGCTTCAAAAAAATGTAAAAATCCCATAAAGAACGCTCCTTTCGGGGCTGCCTGCGGAAAACGCCTAAAAAAATCCGCGGGGCAGTCATTCACTGTCCCGCGGAAAGACGTTCCCGCTGCCGAATAGGCCCGGCCTGACCCCGAAAAAGGGGACGGCTTGCTCAGTTTTTTATCGTTTCGAGCATGGTACCAGAGCGCCTCGGGATTAGTCAAGACGTACTGCTAAACGATCCCCAGCGCTTTCAGCAGTCCCGCCAGGCCTTCGCCGGCCACATCGCGGACGATGCGTCCCTCGTCGTTGAAATAGTAGAAATTCATGACCGAGAACGAGAATTTCTTTCCTGTCGGCGCAAGTCCCATGAACTCGCCCAGATGCGTGCCCGAGCATGTCCACCAGACGGCGGCCTTGTCAGCGCAGGCAGCGATGTCCTCCATGTGCCACTGCACATCAGGGAACGAGGCCCGCATGAGACGCACCACCTCAAGGTATCCTTTTCCTCCATAAAGCGGCTCGGGCGACACGGGAGTGAAAAACGGCGCGTCGGCCGCGACAAGTTCGTTCGCCAGCGCCTCATCGCAGGTGTTGATCGCCGTCTCAAAGCGCTTCATCGTGTTTGTGTTGCGTTCTGCTAAGTCCATCGATATCCCTCCTGTTTTTTAGATGCGTATGATTGTGCCACAGACTCCGGCCCAATGCAACCTCCGCTTGACGAAAGCTCTGCTCGCGGGTAGGATAGCGCTATCTTTCTAAAAAGAAGGCGATTTTCATGAATTATCCGCGGCGTATCGCGCGTGCAGTGATCGGGCTGATCATTTTCGGCTGCGGTTCGTGCTGCAACATCCAGGCCAATATCGGCTACGGCGCGTGGGAGGCGTTCAGCATCGGCGTGGGGGCGAAGCTCGGGCTCAGCTTCGGCACGGTTTTGCAGGCGTCGGGACTGGTCATCCTGATCATTGACCTGCTGCTGCGCGAGACGATCGGGCTGGGCACGCTGCTCGACATCTACATCGTCGGCGCGACGGCCGACCTGCTGCGCGGCTCCGGGCTCGTGCCGGTGATGACGTCGTTTCCGGCGGGCGTTGTGATGCTGCTCTGCGGTCAGCTGCTGCTGGCAGTCGGCAGCTATTTCTACATCAGCGCGGGCTTGAGCTGCGGACCGCGCGACGCGCTGATGGTGGCGCTGTGCAAGCGCTTTCCCCGTACGCCGGTAGGCGTGATCCGCTTTTTTATCGAAGGCGGCGCGCTGCTCACGGGCTGGCTGTGCGGCGCGAAGATCGGCATCGGCACGCTGATCGCTGTTTTCGGCATCAGCTTTTTGATCCAGGCGGTGTTCGCGGTCATGAAGTTCGACGTGAGCTCTGTGAAGCACGAAAGCCTGATCACGACGGCGCGCAATCTGTTCAGACGATAAAAATATATCTCCCGGCTGTTTGGCCGGGAGATTTTTTTATCTTTGTGAGGAGCCTGTGTCTGCTTTCATACGGGGAATAACGAAGCAGGGGAACTCCGCTGCGGCGGTGATGCTGCCCGTTTCCAGAGCCCGCAACAGTACCGCGCGCTTTTTCGTGTCCATTTCATCGAGTCCCTTTCGTTTTTTAATTAGAGCCGCGGCGTTCCTCCTGACTCGTTCGGTCCGGGAGGCCTTTTTTGCCAGTTAGATTTCGTCCTTCCACGGATACAGCTCAGGCGCGATGGCGGCATAGCACCGGTACATGTCTGTGATCCGCCGCCACGAGACGCGAATGCGCTCATGGCTGATGCGGCCGCTGTCGACGAGAGCGCGCAAAGCTTTGAACGTCCGTTCGGCCAGCTCGGGGCCGTATACGTCGCTGCTGACGAAGAGCAGGATGTCGGCGCCTGCGTTCACGGCCAGTTCGACCGTCTGCTCGATCGTGTAATGGTCTGTGACAGCGCCCATCAGCAGCGAGTCGGTGACGATCACGCCGTCAAA
>JAGAYQ010000252.1 GCA_017940445.1 Pyramidobacter sp.
GTGACGAAGCCGGCGATCAGCATCTTCGGCATGATCTCGCCGAGGATGAACTCCCGTTCCTCCTCGCTCTCGGCCAGCTGCGTCGCCACCTCGTTCGAGACGATGAACGTGCCGGGAAAGCCCATCATGCACGTCACGCTCAGCGCCGTCGTCAGTGCCCAGCTGTAGCCGAACAGCCTGCTCAGCGGCCATGACAGTCCGAAGATGCCCAGCAGCGTGGAGGCAAAGACGATCAGCAGCGGCTTGATGAGCCCCGCAACCATCTCCGGCGTGGCCTTCGCCAGCCCCATGAAGATCGGCACCAGCAGCAGATACATGAACATGCCGTTGGCGTTGGTCTTGTCCAGCACATTCGTCTCGATAAAGCCCAGCTCGTGAAAGACGATGCCGAACAGCAGCGTCATCACAAACGGATGGACCGACGCCCACGACGGCACCAGCCCGTTGAACCACTTCGCCGCCTGAGCCGCCAGCCACGCCACAAGAAACGCCTTGAACAGATACACATAGCTCGTCTGCCACCTCTTGGGCAGCGGCGGGAACAGACGCTTCTTCGGCGCCTGCTGCTGACCGGCCGAACCGTGAGCGCGCTCGCCCGCGGCAAAACGCGCTTTCAGCCGCTTGCCCTCATGCAGCAGACAGTTTGAAGCCGTCGGCGTGCCGAAAAAGCCCTGCGACGTGAGCAGCAGCGCCACGAACACCGTTATTTCAGTCATGCCCCTGGCGTCGGCCGCCTGCTGCATGATCAGCGCCGCCACCACGCCGCCGGAGATCGGGCCGCTGGCGGCAACCGCCTGAGACCAGCCGATGAACTTCGACGCCAGACAGAGGATGCCCGCAGCGCCCGCGCACATGCCCAGAAACGCCACGCACACCGTCTTCCACTCCTGCTTCATCTTCGAAGCGTCCATCATGCTGCCCATCTGCACCATCAGCACCCCGATCACATAGCCCGACAGCGGCACCAGCTTTGTGTCGGCAAAGATCGTGCGCGGCAGCCCGTTCCAGAACGCCAGCAGCAGCGTGCACGAGCAGATGAACATCATCGACACGCGCGCCTTCAGCTTCTGCGCCAGCAGATTGGCAAACGCGAAGATCCCTGCCAGCACCGTGATCGCCGTTAACTGTTCCATAAAAAACACCCCTTGAAACGATATTTGCCATCGGGCAAGCCCGAGAACAGCCGATAAAAAAAGACCGGCTTTCCGCGCGGAAAACCGGTCCCCGAAATTGCACTGCCACGGCGCGCCAAGCGTCGGGCCTTTTTCAGGAAAGTTCCCACGCATTCGTGACGCCGGTAATAATAATGAAGCCGAAGCTGCCAAAACAAGACGCCATCGCCGGGAACTCCTTTCTGAGCAAGTATTAAGTCGAACCGTGAAGCTTTCACGGTACAAAGTATTTTACATGAATCGTCGAAATTGTCAACAATTTGCACTGCAAAAACTCGCCGTTCACTCACGCCCGCACGGCCACAAACTTCTCGCGCACCAGTTCCGTATCGCCCTTGTCAAAGCGGTAGCACACGAGCGGGCCGCCTTTGCCGGCGCTGTAGTCGAGGCAGGCGGCCAGGGGGGATTTGGGGACCTGGGGCGAATCGGGGTTCAGCCAGTAGTGGCCGAAGAACACGGGCTTGCGCACGGGCCATGACTGCGTCAGCGGCTCGAGCACGGCCGAGCGGGCTTCGACGCCGCCGTCGCGCATGGTCCAGACCTGTTCGCCGGGGGCATTTTGCCGCCACCAGCACACGCGCGCTTTGCTGCGGGGGTTGCCGTCTTTGTCGATAAACGGATCGGCCACGGTCAGCTCGGGGCCTTTGCACAGCTCTTTCACCGCGTCGCACACGGGCGTGCCTTTGCGGGCGGAGTCTGGGTACAACTCATCCGGCAGTACGCCGGGGCGCTCCATCATCGGAGCCAGGAAGGCGATCGCCGCTTCGCTCCAGCAGGCGTGGACGATGCACACGTCGTCAAGCTCCAGCCACAGGGGCAAGGTCTTGAACCACGCGACCAGTTCGGCGTGGAGGGGCGTGCGGTAGCCGACTTCGCGCAGAAAGGCGCCGTGCTGGCGGCGGTTCTTGTCGGTGAAGTTCTTGCGCAAAAACTCGCCGGGGCAGCCGGGCTTCGGCGTGAAAAAGCACACGGCGTTGTATTCGTGATTGCCCATGACGCACCGGGCCGCGCCGGCATCGACCATCGAGCGGACGATGCTCACGGTGCGCACCGACTCGGGGCCGCGGTCGATGAGGTCGCCGCAGAACAGCGCCGTGCGGTCCGGATGCTGCCAGGCGCCGTTTTTGCGCTGATAGCCCAAAGTTTGCAGCAGCTGTTCGAGCACGGCTGCCTGTCCGTGGATGTCGCCGATCACGTCATAGCCGGGCATGGCGTTCACTCCCCTTTCAATTCAAATTCAAAGCCGGCACGAAGGCACAAAGGCACTAAGAAAAAACTGAGATAAAGATGTTGACTCAAACACTACCACATTTTTCATGCCCGGTCAAAAAAAGAAAGCCCCCAAATGATGAGGGCTTTCCTTTGTGTCAGCTTTGAATTAAAAACCGCCTGACGCTAGGGCAGGATGCCGGTGGGCAGGTGCAGGGGCGCGCCCGGGCCGACGGGCCAGCCGGCGAAGAACCACACCACGGCGAGGATGATCCACGCCACCTGAGCGATGAAGATCGTCGGGATGCAGTTGGCGATGAACGTGCCCAGCTTCATGTCCTTGTCGTACTTCTCGTTGACGAGGGCAAGGCACATGTACAGGTAAGGGCTGACCGGCGACAGCGCGTTGGTGGGCGAATCGCCGATGCGGTACAGCAGCTGGATCCACGCGGGGTGGTAGTTCATCAGCATGAGCATGGGCACCAGCACGGGGCCGAGGAACGTCCACTTGGCCGAGCCGGAGGTCATGAACAGGTTGATGAAGATGACCAGGATGATGATGCCGATGAACATCGGCACGCCGGTGAAGTTGACCGCCTTGAGGAAGTCGGCGCCGGCGATGGCCAGCAGCACGCCCAGATTGGTCCAGCCGAACAGGGCCGTGAACTGACCGGCCGTGAAGCAGAAGGCGATGAACGACGCCATGCTGCCCATAGCCTTGGTGAAGATCTTCGACACGTCGCGCTCGCTCTTGATCGCGCCCACCGTGCGGCCGTAGACGATGCCGCAGATGAGGAACATGAACAGGATCAGCGGGATCAGGCCCTTGAGGAACAGACTGCCGATCACGCCGCCCGTCTTCGGGTTGGCCAGAGGACCAGTGTAGATGCCGACCACGATGATCGCCACATAGACCAGCAGCGCCACGCCCGCCTTGCGCAGACCCTTGCGCTCAAGGTCGGTCAGAGGCTTGGCCGTGTCGACCAGCATCTCGCCGTGATAGGGGCCGACGCGCTTTTCGATCAGGTGGTTGGTGCACCAGCCGACGACCAGCGTGATCAACCACGTCGAGGCGAACATGAAGTACCAGTTGCAGGCGCTGTCGACCTCGAACTTGGCCTCAGGTCCCAGCAGGACCTTGATCGACGTGTTGGTGATGCCCGCCAGCAGCGAGTCGGTGCCGGCGATGAAGAGGTTGGCCGAGAAGCCCAGGTTGGCGCTGAGCCAGCCGCAGAACATGCCCACGATCGGGCTGCGGCCCGCGCCCATGAACGCCAGCGCGCCCAGAGGCGGCACCAGCACCGAGCACGTATCCGACGCCAGGTTTCCGCAGGTGCCGATCAGCGCGATCACGTACGGCAGTATCGTGCCGTTGACGCCGCCGGTGGATTTGCGCAGCAGCGCATCGACCAGACCGACCTGCTCGCACAGGTTGATGCCCACCGTCATCGTCAGCACCAGACCGAGCGACGCAAAGCCCGAGAAGTTCTTGACAAAGCTCGTCAGCAGCCAGTTCAGACCTTCCTGACTGAAGAAATTGCGGACCGTGACCACCTTGCCCGTAGCCGGATTGGTCAGCGCCAGGCCGCACAGACTGGCGATCCACGAGATCACCGCGATGATGATGAACAGGTACATGAACAGCATGACCGGGCTGGGCAGCTTGTTGCACGCCCGCTCGATGCTGCCGAGGAACCGTTCGGTCATCGACACCTTATTGACTTTCTCCTCCATTGACAACCCCTCGCTTTGACTGAAAAAATTTTCGGACTCCCCTCTCCCGAAAGAAGCCCCGTTCTCGCCCTCAGGCGATCAACGACTTTATAAAATATATTTTTCTATGACGTAAGAATTATAGCTGAATCAGCTTTTCTTGTTCATCTATTTTTGCACGGGATCTCAATTTTGCAAAAAAACGCAGGCCGCCCGAAAGCAGCCTGCGTTTTCTGTTTTTGATATGGCGGAGGGAAAGAGATTCGAACTCCCGGAGCTTGCGCTCAATAGTTTTCAAGACTACCGCCTTAGACCACTCGGCCATCCCTCCGCATCAGGATTATTATACCAACGATTCGCGGCGTGTCAAATCGCCGGAGGAAAAATTCCGTCGGCGAATGACGTTCCACATAGAACGAACGCTACAGATACAGCGACACGGCGCACCAGACCAGCAGCAGGGCCATCACGCAGTTAACGGCGCGCTCGTGACGGTGCAGCGCGCGGCTGAAGACCGCGCCGAACGCAGCCCAGCAGTTGATCGAGATGAAGGCGAACGTCGCTATCGCCGCGCCGAAGGCCAGCAGAAACAGCGGCGACGTGCTGTACGGCACCGCATAGACCGACATCGTCGTGATCGCGAAGATGATCACCTTGACGTTGACGAACTGGAGCAGCAGCCCCGACAAAAACGTGTTGTCGCGCGCCGGCTCGTCGGCGTCGCCCGACGGCGCGCTCGAAAACGTCTTCCAGGCCATCCAGAGGATGTAGGCCGCCCCGAGCGCCAGCATATACGGCTGCACGGCGGGGATCACATCGAGCAGAAAGGCGGAAAACAGCGCCGCCAGCGACTGGATGACGAAAAAGCCGAAGTAGATGCCCAGGCGGTAGCGCAGCGACGCGCCGAAGCCGTACCGCCCCGCGTTCGACATCGACGAGATGTTGTTCGGCCCCGGCGTGAACACCGTCGCCAGCACATATCCCAAAAACGGCAGAAGGTTATTCATAATTAGGAATTAATAATTAGTAATTAGTAATTGAGAAATGCCGTAATCATTGCCCAGCACGAATGCTTTTTGGGTTTTCATTACTCATGACTCATTACTAATGACTCATTGCATTTACAGGTCGATGCGCGCGCCCAGCGAGATGATGTGGGCGTCGCAGCCGCGCGAACGGGCGTTCTCACCCTTTTCGCCGGCATTATAGATCCACTTGTCGCTGACGTACATATACCCGTAGCCGATCGAGTACTCGACGTTCTTATTGCGGTACGAGGCACCGACCGTGTAGGTGCGACGCGTGCCCGTCGGGACCATGAAATCGTTGTACTGCGGATCGTGGGCCGATTCGGTGTCGTACACGAAACCGGCACGAATCGTCCACTTCGCGTTCAGCTTGTGCTCGATGCCGAACTGATAGCGCCAGCCGTTGCGCCAGTGCTTGTACTCAGTCATCGCGTACTCGCTCAGTCCGCCGAACATCATCTGATACGCCGCGGGGACCTTGACGTTGACCGTCAGATGATCGTAGGCGCTCCACATCGTCTTGATGGCATTGAACTCCATGCGCGTGCGGTCGTCGAACTTCCAGCCGATGCCGAACGTGAAGCTCTCCGGCATATGCTCCACGCCATGCGCAGTCGTGGGGATCACGCCGTAAGGCGAGTGCAGGTTGAGGTCTCCTTCAAGATCCACCTTCACTTCCGAGCGATAGAGGAACGCGAGCGACAGCTTGTCGCTCGCCTGCCAGTCAAGTCCCACGCCCCAGCCAAAACCGAAATCGTCGCCCTTAAGATCGATCCCCATCTCGGTGCCAAGATTCACACTCTTGTCCATTTTCAGCTGCGCGTACATCACCTCGGCCGTCAGCCCGAGATGCAGATTTTTCGCCAGCTTGTACGACACCGCCGGAGAGATCGACATCACCGCATATTCGGCGCTGCGGCTGCTGAAACGGCCGTACCAGCCCGGGTCATAGGTGCAACGCAAGCCGAAGCGCGCAAACGCGCCAATACCGAACGTCCAGCGGTCGTTCAGCTTCTTGGCATAAAACAACGTCGGCACATAGGCTGGGTTGTTCTTGTTGTGCTCAGAGTGCTGGAACGAGCCGTCGCTGTTGTAAAAGTCGGCCCAGCCGCGCGGCGCAATGTACGTCACCGCGCCCGAGAGCTGACCGCGGCCGTTGTCTTTGAGACGCCACAGGCCCGCCGGGTTGTAGGCCACCAGCGACGCTTCGTCGCTGAACATCATCGCGCCGGCCATGCCGACGCCGCGGGCGCTGTTTTCGTACACGGCAAAGCCGTCGGCCA
>JAGAYQ010000253.1 GCA_017940445.1 Pyramidobacter sp.
ACGGAGATAACCCACCTCTGCCTCTTCCAGCTTCGCCAGCAGCGAGTCGAAATGCTGCGGCATCACGTCGGTGACAGTGACTTCGCCGTTGGTGATCGCCCCGGCAAGCAGATACGTGCAGGCTGCGATTCGATCAGGGACGATCTTCACCGTGCCGCTGGCCAGTTCAGGCTTGCCATTCACCTGGATGATGCCCTGGTTGTCCTTCTTGAACACCACATCCGCGCCCATCGCCTGAAGCGCCTGGACAAGATTGGTGATCTCAGGCTCGCGGGCAGCGTTTTCGATGATCGTCTCGCCCTCAGCGAGCGCCGCCGCCATGACCAGATTCTCCGTCGCGCCGACAGAAGGGAAATCAAGATAGATACGGCAGCCGCGGAGCTTTTCTGCCGTCGCATAGACTGCGCCGTGGTGCAGCTCGATCTGGGCGCCCATCTTGGCAAGCCCCTTGAGGTGCAGATCGATCGGGCGGGCTCCGATGGTGCAGCCGCCGGGCATCGGCATCACTGCACGTCCCTGCTGAGCCAGAAGCGGACCGAGGACGATCGACGAAGCGCGCATCTTCTGCACCTGCACCGCCGGCATCTCGCACGACAGATCGCCGTTGCGGGTGACCGTCACCGTGCCGTTTTCGAACGTCACCGTCATGCCCAGCTCGCGCAGCAACGCGGCCATCGTCTCAGTGTCGCGCAGAAGCGGCACGTTGGTGCAGGTCAGCGTCTGTCCCTGGCCGAGCAGCAGTCCGGCAGCAACAACGGGCAGCGCAGCGTTCTTCGAACCCTGGATGCGGATGCTCCCGTGCAGCGGCGTGCCGCCGGTGATCTTCAGATAACGTGAACTTTCCATAAAAAAATTCCACTCCCAACGCAGGTCTGTTTTATCAAAACGGTTCGACTGCCATTATACAACAGAAAGCCGCTAAAATTCCACCGTCAACGAATCCATGCCCTTTATTTATAACGACAAAAACGCCGCTGCCCGAACGGACAGCGGCGTTTCGTTTTGCAAATTCAGTTTTTCGTCACACCTGCGCCAGCAGCCATGCCGCGCAGAGACTGCCCGACTGGAGCAGGCAGAGCGTAGCGAGCACGCGCACGGGAGAAAAACCGTGGTCGAGCAGACGGTGATGGATGTGGCTGCGATCGGGGTAGAATGGAGATTTGCCCGCGGCAAGCCGCCGCAGGATAGCACACAGCGTGTCGATCACGGGGACGCCGCCTGCCAGCAGGAGCATCGCACCGAAACGCGTCAGGCCGAATCCGGCATCGCGCAGCCACAGCGAAGCGATCATGGCAATGAAGTAGCCGAGAAGATACACACCGCCGTCGCCGACAAACGTATGCGCCCTCGGGAAGTTCCAGAAGAACATCCCCGCGGCGATCGAAGCGACCGGCACTACCCAGACACTGCCGCACGTCACGCCGAGAAAACTCAGGCAGAGAATGGACATCGCCAGAGAAAGGCCGTTAAGCCCGTCGATAAAGTTATAGGCGTTTGTGACGCCGGCGATCCAGACGACGAGAAGCGCCGTTTTGAACAGGCCCAGTCCGCCCGAGATGGGAACAAACAGAAGCGCCGCGGCAAAGTGCGCTGCCAGCCGCCCGAACGGCGACAGCGAAAACATATCGTCGATGTAGCCGGCATAAAACACGATCGTCGCGCCGGTGAGGATCATCCTCAGCTCGAACGTGACATCCGGGTACAGCAGCGCCCAGATCATCAGCCCGCCCCACAGCACCACGCCGGCCCCGCGGGGCATCGGCGTGTGATGGATCTTTCGGTCGTCGGGATAGTCCATCATGCCGTAATGGTTTGAAAGCGAGATCGAGACAGGCGTCATGGCCGCGCCCCAGATCACGCCAAGCACAACGGACCAGAGGACGTTCATGCTCTAACGGGTGCCGAAGATGCGGTCGCCGGCGTCGCCAAGCCCCGGCACGATGTAGCCGTGCTCGTTGAGGTGACTGTCGAGGGCGGCAACGAAAATGTTCACGTCGGGGTGCGCTTCGTGCACGACCGAAACGCCTTCAGGAGCGCCGATCATGCAGACGAGCGAGATCTTGCGGCCGCCGCGCTTTTTGATCAGACTGATCGCCGCAGCCGATGAGCCGCCGGTGGCCAGCATCGGGTCGAGCAGGAAGATGTCGCGCTCCTCAATGTCGCCCGGCAGCTTGCAGTAGTATTCGACCGGCGCGAGCGTCTGCGGATCGCGATAGAGACCGATATGCCCGATCTTGGCATTGGGGATCAGATTGAGGACGCCCTCCATCATGCCCAGACCGGCGCGCAGGATCGGCACCACGGCCAGTTTCTTGCCGGCAATGGCATACGCCTTGGTGCGCGTCACAGGAGTCTCCACATCGATCATCTTCAGCGGCAGATCGCGCGTGATCTCGTACACCATCAGCGAAGCGATCTCGGCCACAGTTTCACGGAACGTCTTCACAGGCGTATTCTTGTCGCGGATGATGCTCAGCTTGTGCTGGACGAGGGGATGATCGAAGATCACGACCTGACCGCCCTGACCGTTGTTGAAGGCACGGTTGGCACTGCGTTCGTAGGCGCAGATCTTCTGCGTGCGGCGGATGTGACGGCCGCCTTCGAACTCGGTCGCAAGCCAGGTATCGACCACTTCCATCGCCGTCTTCTCATCCAGGACGCGCGCACCGAGCGTGAGCACGTTGCTGTTGTTGTGCTGACGGCTGAGCGCCGCGACTTCCTTGTTCCAGCAGCCGGCAGCATAGACGCCCGACACCTTGTTCGCGGCGATCTCCATGCCCAGGCCGGTGCCGCAGACGAGGATGCCTCTGTCAGCGTCACCGTGAGCGACGCTGCGCCCTACCTGAAGAGCAATGTCGGTGTAGTCGCACGACACTTCGGAAGTGTCGGTGCCAAAGTCCTCCACTTCGAGCCCCTCGCGCCCCTTCAGGTGCGAGACGATCTTCTGCTTCAGCTCAAAACCGGCGTGATCGGAACCAATCAGTATTTTCACGATGAAACATCCTCCTCAATTTTGCCAGACTGATGAACAGACTGATAAACCACCAAGCCTATTTTGCCACAAACGTGCAAAAAAAGCGAGACCGCTCATCAAAAATGAACGGTCTCGCTTTTATTCATGAAAAACTAGCCGACGATCACGAGCACGTCGCCGCTGTTGACGGTGGCGCCTTCGCTGCAGCGGATCTCGAGGACCTTGCCGGCGCGTCCGGCAGGGATCTCGTTCTCCATCTTCATGGCCTCAAGGATGATGAGGTTGGTGTCGGGCGTCACTTCGTCGCCGACCTTGCAGACGATGCGAAGGACCTTGCCGGGCATGGGCGCGGCGATCTCGGTGCTGCCGGCGGGAGCGGGAGCGGCAGGAGCAGCCGCAGGCGCGGGCGCAGGAGCCGGAGCAGCCGCAGGC
>JAGAYQ010000254.1 GCA_017940445.1 Pyramidobacter sp.
AACAGCCCGCCCAGCATGGCCGCGCCGATGCCGTGACGCTTGAGCAGCCACGACATGCCCAGCAGAAAGGCGATGAACGCGACGCCCGCTCCCGCGCCGTAGTGCGCGGTATTGATGACTTTTTCCGCGCCCAGCTCGCGGTACATGAACCAGTAGGCCGTCATGCTCAGTCCGGGAAAGCTGAGCAGCAGCGCGGAGATGAAATAGTTGGGCGTGCGCGACAGAAAATGGATGCCGAGCATGATCGCGCTTGCGCACAGACACTTGAAAATGATCTGCGACATCGTTCATTTCCTCCTTGAATGATGTGGAAAAACAAGCGTATTATAAGCCGAATCGCCCCGCCGGACAATGAAAGAGGCGAAGATTCCTCCGGAGCGTCCTGCCGCGTAAACTAAAAATCATATCCCTCGCGCGCACGAGGCGGGCAAAGCCTGATATAATAAACCAATATCGCAAAAACGTTCGACCCGTCCCGTCAATTTTTGGCCAAACCGAAAGGAGTGCTTCCCAAAACATGGACAATATCGTCATCCTCGACTGCGGTTCCCAGTTCACCCAGCTCATCGCCCGGCGCGTGCGCGAGCTGAAAGTGCACAGCGAGATCCTGCCGTACGACGCCACCCTTGAACAGATAAAGCAGCGCAACCCCACCGGCCTGATCATCTCCGGCGGCCCCAAGAGCGTCGTCGAGCCCGATTCGCCCCGCCTTGCCGACGGATTTTTCGACCTCGATCTGCCCATCCTCGCCATCTGCTACGGAATGCAGCTCACCGCCGTCCACTACGGCGGCGTCGTGCGCCGCAGCACCGCGCGCGAGTACGGCCGCGCCACCCTCGTCGTCAAAGAGCCGGGCTGCCCCTTCTTCGCCGACGTGCCCGAGCGGTCGCAGGTGTGGATGAGCCACGGCGACGACGTGGAGAAACTGCCCGAGGGCTTCGTCCTCACCGCCGTGTCCGAAGACGGCGTCGCCTCCGGGATGCGCAGTGCCGACGGCCGCATCAACGCCGTCCAGTTCCACCCCGAAGTGTTCCACACCGAAAAGGGCGAGACGCTGCTGGCCAACTTCCTGTTCAAGATCTGCCACTGCACCGGCGACTGGGACCTCGGCAACTGGGCCGAGCTGATGAAAGCTGAAATTCGTGAGAAAGTCGGGACCGACAAAGTCATCTGCGGCCTTTCCGGCGGCGTCGACTCAAGCGTCGCGGCCGCCCTCACCGCTGCCGCCATCGGCGACAACCTGCAGTGCATCTTCGTCAACAACGGCCTGCTCCGCAAGGGCGAAGCCGAAGAAGTGCTGGACAGCTACAAGCAGATGAAGCTCAACGTGACGTATGTCGACGCCACCGACCGCTTCCTCAAGGGCCTGGCCGGCGTCATCGAGCCCGAGAAGAAGCGCAAGATCATCGGCGAGACGTTCATCCGCGTCTTTGAAGAAGAAGCCCGCAAGGTGAAAGGCGCGCGCTGGCTGCTCCAGGGCACCCTCTATCCCGACGTCATCGAGAGCGGCGCGCGCAAAGGCGCGGCCGTCATCAAGAGCCACCACAACGTCGGCGGCCTGCCCAAGGACATGAACTTCCAGCTGCTCGAGCCCCTGCGCGAACTCTTCAAGGACGAAGGCCGCGCCGTCGGCCGCCTGCTCGGCGTGCCCGAGAACATCGTGCGCCGCCATCCCTTCCCCGGCCCCGGCCTCGCCGTGCGCTGCCTTGGCGACATCACCAAAGAAAAACTCGAGATCTTGCGCGGCGCCGACAAGATCTTCCTTGACGAGATCAACCGCGCCGGATTGTACGACGAGATCTGGCAGGCCTTCGCCGTGCTCCTGCCCGTGTACACCGTCGGCGTCATGGGCGACGAGCGCACCTACGCCCGCGTCTGCGCCCTGCGCGCCATCACCAGCCGCGACGGCATGACCGCCGAATGGTACCGCATGCCCCACGACGTGCTCGACCGCGCGAGTACGCGCATCTGCAACGAAGTGCGCGGCATCAACCGCGT
>JAGAYQ010000255.1 GCA_017940445.1 Pyramidobacter sp.
CCGGCGTTGATGAAATTGGCCGTGTCTTTTGTGAGGTGGACGCTGATGCTGAACAGATCGGCCTGCTCCAGCACGGCGTCGATCGAGGAGAACTGCTCGATGCCGGCTTCGGCTGCCTTGGGCGAAAAGAACGGATCGTAGCCGATGACGCGACAACGGAAGCCGCCAATGAGGATGCGTGCGACGCGGCGGGCGATGTCGCCGCAGCCGATCAGGCCGAAAGTCTTGCCGCCCAGCTCATTGCCGAACAGACATTCGGGCGCGTTGGGGATAGGGGCGCCGCTGGTGACGAGTCGGTCGGCATAGGCGATCTTGCGCAGCAGGACCAGCGACAGCGTGACGATCAGCTCAGCGACGGAATCGGCGTTCATAAAAGGCACATACAGAACCGTGATGCCGTGCGCATTGCAGTAGTCCATGTCGATGCCGTCGCAGCCGGTGCCGTGGATGGCGATGACGCGCAGCTGCGGCGCTTTCTCCAGCACCTCGCGCGGCAGCTGCAGATTGCGGTTGATGATCGCGTCGGCCTCGCCGATGCGGTCCCAGCTGCCGATGACCTCGGCGCGTGATTTCAGCAGCTCAAGCGCCGCCGGGTGGAGCGATTCGCATAAAAAGACTTTCATGAATGGCCTCCTGTTGCACAGATTGAAACACGCTCCTGATGCTACACCGCCTCTCCGCGCTTCGCAAGCGTTTTTTAGAGAACGGCTTGTACTTTGCGCAGAAAAGAAGCAAATGCCGCCTGCCAGCCGGACTTGTTTTCGATGACGGAGGCGTGGCCGGCGTTTTCCAGCGGGAACACATCCGCTTGGGGCATAGACTGTTTCATCATCTCAACGTGCGCAAAGGTGCGCGCGGTGTCGAGGACGCCGTGAGCGATCGTTACGAGGCCGCGGTAAGCGCGCAGCCCTTCGCGAAAATCTACGGCACGTACCGACACGGCCAGTTCGTAGGCGCAGTCTTTTTTCACCGAGGCAATGTAATCAAACAGCCGCTCATGCAACAATGGAGGCAGAGGCCGGGAGAACCATCCACGCAGCAGTTTTTCGAAAAACGCGCTCTCGCCCCAGTGTTCGAGGATTTGATCTGGAAAACTGGGATTGCCATGCCCTTTTCCCGTTGGTCCTGTATTGGACAGAAAAAGCCCTCGGATCAGAGTCGGTTCGCGTACGGCTGCTGCCATGGCGATGCCGCCGCCGGCAGACCATCCGGCGAGTGCTGTGGCACCAAGATTCTGTTCGCGAATAAGCTCGCAGACGCGTTCACCCAGCTTAGGCAGGTCCCATGGCCCGTCTGACTGGCAGTAATCAACGGCGGCGAACTGAAATTCTCCGTCAGATTCCACCTGGTCGAACACGCAGGGTGAAACGTTGGCGCCCGAAAGAAAAAGCACGGTTGGACGACCAGTCTCAAGTTTGCCGATCAGTTTCAGCATGACCTTTCCTCCTTCAAAAAAGCCGGCTTCCACAAAGGAAGCCGGCTTTGCGATTTTCACCCGAATTACACGATCTTGGTGACGACGGCGAAGGCAAGCATGACGACGCTGAGCAGCCACAGCCACTTGAAGCTGAAGCGGATGTGATCCTTCAGCTCTACGCCCACCAGACCGATGGCCAGGAACGTCGTGGCGACGCACGGTGACACGGCCAGAGCGACGTTTTCACCGATCAGCATCGACTTGGCGACCTGCTCCAGCGTAACGCCGAAGGGGGCGACCGTCTCGCCGATGAGCGGCAGCACCGCGTAGTAGTAAGGATCGGGGCCCATGACCATGCCCATGGGAGCGCCCAGCACGCCGATGATGATGTGCAGGTACTGGCGCAGGCTGTCGGGCAGCACGTTGATGAG
>JAGAYQ010000256.1 GCA_017940445.1 Pyramidobacter sp.
CCCCGACGGAAATCTCGTTGAGCTGGTGGAATACATCGAGTCGGGAAAGTGACGCAGCTGACGGGGCCAGGGCCTCTGTCACTCGTTAGAAGAGTTTGCACAATCCGAGATTTCTTCAATATCCGCAGCCGCACAGAAGCGATATAATGAGGCTGTTTCGGAATTAGAATAGATTATCAAGGAGGTCGTTCCCATGAAAATGAGAAAAATTGTCCTCGCTGCCGTGCTGACGCTTGCCCTCAGCGCCCCCGCCTTCGCCACAGGCACGTTCACCTGCGCCTACACGTCCCCTGCCGTGCAGAAACTGCTGCTGGCGGCCTTCGATCCGGAGGGCACGTGGGACATCGTGCGCCAGTCGCCGAACACACTGGTGCTGGCTAACGAAGTCGACCCTGAGAGCGTGCGCTACCTCATGCCCATGATGCGCCTGCCCAGGCGCCGTCCGCACGAGCCCGACCGCTGGGAGCGCGAGCCCGTGTTCACCGCCGAGGAGTACGTCACGTTCAACTTCCGTGAAGAGCGAAACGGCCTGCTGCGAGTCACCGTGCGCCACGATGTGGTGGCCAATCCCGGACGGAGGTTTGAGCGCACCGTCAAGAGCGACTGCGACGATCATTTCCGGCTGATGAACTACTGCGCCGTGTTCCTCAACGGCGGCTATGGCGCAGGATTTGACACCGCCTACCGCAGGGGGCACATGTACATCGCCGATGTGCTTGAGGGCAGCGCCGCCGATCTGGCCGGCGTGCGCGAAGGCGACCGCGTGCGCCTCATCAACAAGACCGTAGCCGACGAGGTCTCGCTCGATCAGTTCGGCCGCAAGTACCAGTGGGCCCAGCTGGGCAAGCCGTTCACGATGGACCTGGAGCGCCCTAACGGCGAGCGCTATCATGTGGAGCTGGCCGTCGATTACATCCCCGCGCAGACGGAGCGCTGCAAAGAGTTTTTCGGCATCGACGACGCCGACCCCGGCCGCACGCGCGAACAGGTGTACGCCAGCGCGCCGCGCTACGTGCCGCCGATGACGCCGGAGATGAAGCGCCAGCTTGAAGCGCAGCAGGCCATCGGTTTCGCGTTTGACGACGACGGCACAGTGACCGAAGTGCTGAAAGACGCGATAGCCGACAAGGCCGGCCTTAAAGCCGGCGACGTGATCACCGAGCACAACCTCGTCTCCATCAAGCAGACCGGCGCTGCCAAGATGCGCGAGGACATCGAGCGTCGCGTCACAGGCGGCCTTGTGTCGATGCTCACCGTGCGCCGCAATGGCAAAGAAGTGATCGTCAAACTGAGAAAGTAGTTCCGTATACAACGCGCGGCGAAGACTGGGAAAGGCTCCCCGGTCTTCGCCGCGCGTGATTTATTATTCTGTCACTGCAATTCACGAAGGGAAATGCAAAACTCTGCCGGGACGTGCCCGTGTGCTCAAAAATGGGCTGATCAGAGGGCCGCGTGCTCCCATCATGTTTATTTTCGAGTCCTTCGTGTTGGCTTCGGTTTTGTCATGCCCCCACGTCAGAGCCGTAGCTGAGCAGCCAGCGCTTCCACCTGAGAAGCGATCTTCATCATGCCGGCCTTGTCAGCCTCATCAAAACGGTTCACCGTCGGGCTGTCGATGTCGAGCACGCCCCAGAGCTGGCCGTTTGCGAACAGGGGGATCACCAGCTCCGAGTTGGAAGCATCGTCGCAGGCGATGTGCCCGGGAAAAAGATGCACATCCGGCACCAGCTGCACCTCTTTTGTCCGTGCGCATGCGCCGCATACGCCTTTGTCCAGTGCGATCCGTGAGCAGGCCGGCTTTCCGCCGAACGGTCCCAGCACAAGCTCGCCGCCGCGCAGGATGTAAACGCCCGCCCAGTTCACGTCGCCCATCGTCCAGTACAGATACGCCATGAAATTACACAGATTCGCCAGCGCGTCCGCCTCCGATGCGGCGATGCCGCCGAGACGTGCCGAGATCAGCTTGTAGCGCTGTTCCTTGTTCAGCTCTGCCGGAATGTCGATGTTGATCACCATAAGACCTCCTCGCGGTAATGATTACAGAGCCATTCTATCACGAGTTTTGGGGGCTTTAAATAGGTAAGAAGCTCGAAAACGCGATCGTTCGATTTTTCAAAAAAGAAGACAGAAAATTTCCTCAATGAGATGAAATACGAGAATGAAAGCAATGAATACGAGAAAAAAGTCAACAAATGCGCCATGAAATCGCAGAAGCGAAATAAAAAAGTCCGCCAAAGCGGACAAAGAGAGAAATAGGTA
>JAGAYQ010000257.1 GCA_017940445.1 Pyramidobacter sp.
CCTCTCTCGGTGAGCGAGTACTCCACGCGCGGCGGCACCTCGCTGAACTGCCGGCGCTCCACCAGTCCGTATGATTCAAGCTCGCGCAGCGACTGCGTGAGCATCACATTCGTCACGCCGTCAAGGCGGCGTCTGATAGCGCTGTAGCGCACCGGCGCGTCTCCCGCCAACATGCACATGATCGGCAGCTTCCACTTGCCGCCGAACACGTCGGCCAGGTGGCGCAGCGGGCACACCGCTTCCGCGGCAGCGTTTCTGTTCTGCATCGTCGTCCCTCCAATAGGAAGTTTTTTCTTCCTTGATATGAAAAATCTGCGTACTTATAAATACCTAACTATCATGTTAATCTTAGCGTACCGCTGTTTATTTTTCAACCGGGAGGTACGAGAAATGGAAATCAAAGTCGTCAAACTGTATGAGAACGGATTCATGACCGGCAAGCTGGCGCTGGGCGGCGATGGGGACGCGATCGACGCAGGGCTGCGCTTTCCGTCGAGCCTTCAGAACTTCCTCATCGACACCGGCAGCGAGGTGATCCTCGTCGATACGGGCATGCCCAAGGAAACGCCCGACACGCCGCCGAACGACAAGACGCAGGTCTACATGGGCACGCGCGTCGCCGACTACGTCTCGGCCCTCGAAGCGCTTGGCTACAAGCCCGAGCAGGTCAGCAAGATCCTTGTCACGCACAAGCATCCCGACCACACGGGCGAGCTGAGAGCGTTCCCCAATGCCAAGGTCTATATCGGCAAGGAGGACGCCGAGGCCCTCAAGCTGAGCGGCGACAACATCATCTGCCCCGAGTTCAGCGACGGACCGTATCACAACTTTCCCCGCAGCCAGAAGATCGCTGAGGGCGTGTGGTACATCCCGGCACGCGGACACACGAAGGGCAACTGCATCGTCATCGCCGAAAAGGACGGCCTGTTCTACATGATGCACGGCGACGTCACCTACACGGACGAAGCGCTGGTGCAGAACAAGCTCTCCATCATCTACGAGGACAAAGAGGCCGCGAGAACGACGCTCGATCAGGTGCGCGCGTTCATCAAGGCCAATCCGACGGTCTACCTTTCGACGCACACGCCCTTCGGCGTCAGCAGCCTCGAAAACAAGACCGTCATGAAGCTGGAATAAAAAGGAGACGGTCAAACGATGTCGATCTACGGATTTGCCAAAGGCACCGAGTTTGAGAAAGTCGCCGCCGCGTCGGCACAGGGCGAAGCCAACGGCGTGATGATGTATTACGCCCTCGCCCGTCTGGCGAAGGAGCAGGGACTGGACGAGCTCGAGATCGTGTTCAAGGAGCTGGGCGACCAGGAAGCCGTGCACGCGGGATTCTTCGCCGTGATGAACTCGCAGTATCCGCAGGATTTCTGGGATTTCGTCGCCAATGTGCAGAAGCTGGAAGCGTCGGCCAAGGGCAAATATCTGCCGCTGGCTGAAAAAGTGCGCGCCGCAGGCTGCCCGGAAGCCGCCGCTGAGATCGAGCGCTTTGCCGAAGAGGAAGCTCACCACGGCGTCGTCCTCGCCAACATTCTCAAGAAATACGCGCCGCAGGCGCAATAAAATAACAGGAGGTCAATGATGAACATTTACGACTTCACGCTCACTGACTGGCAGGGGCGCGATTTTCCGCTCGATTCGCTTCGCGGCAAAGTCGTCCTGCTTGTCAACACCGCGTATGAGTGAGGCTTCACCGCTCAATACGGGGCTATTGAGAAGATCTGTCAGAAATTCCGCGACAAGGGCTTTGAGGCTGTCGACATCCCCTGCAATCAGTTCGGCGCGCAGTCGCCGGGCAGCGATGAGGAGATCCACGAC
>JAGAYQ010000029.1 GCA_017940445.1 Pyramidobacter sp.
AAAACGGCTCAAAGAACGTGAGCCGTTTTAATGAAAAACAGTATAAAAAATGATCCGCTGGACCGTTTTGTCTAGCGGATCATTTTTTGCGCATGCACTTCGGCCGCGTGGTATAATGATATCAGGAAAGGAGCGTGACGCGTATGCTGAATGAGAATGCTACTGCCGCGATGTTTGACATGCCGCAGCCGCCGTGCCCTAACACCGTGAACATGGACATGATGACAAGCAAGCAGGTCATCGCAGATTTGGAAGCCGGGCGTCATGACTGGGAGTCTGGGCGCGCCCGCCCCGCAGAAGAGGTCTTCGCTGAACTTGAAGCACGTCTTGGTTTATGAAAATCTACGCTATCAAGATCACAGACCACGCCGCACAGCAGCTCGAGAATATTGTCCGTTATATCGCCCTGGATCTGAACTCTCCTGAAACAGCAGTCAGACTGTACCGCCGCATCAGGAGCAGGATCGAATCGCTTTCTCGCCTGCCGCAGAGGCACAGGACGTTTTTCAAGATGTACCGTCGAATCAGAGTCGATCGTTACAGCATCGTCTATACCATCGTGAACGATGTCGTCGTAATCGACAGCATCCTCTACGGTTCGATGGACGTAAAATCGCATGTTTATTGATTTGCTCCGAGCACATGTCCCTTCTCGCTCTCGATTTCGCAGACACAGCATAAATCTATTTCACCATGACACAAAACAGCCCGTGCCTCATCACCGAAATGGCCGATGAGGTACGGGCTGTTCGTCTTATTGATAAGGATCTGTTCTCGCCGGCGGCGTTACAGGATATCGATATACTCTCCGGCGAGGGCCTTGTTCATGCTGCGGACGGCGCAGAACTTACCGCACATGCTGCACGTTTCGCTGTGGTCGTCTTCGGGCGAGCGGTCGGCGCGGATGGCTTTGGCTGTCTCGGGGTCGATGGCTTCCTTCCACTGAGCTTCCCAGTCCAGCTTGCGGCGTGCGTCGGCCATGCGGTCGTCCTGCTCGCGGGCGCCGGGGATGCCTTTGGCGATGTCGGCCGCGTGAGCGGCAATGCGGCTGGCGATGATGCCCTGCTTGACGTCGTCCACGTTGGGCAGGGCCAGATGCTCGGCCGGGGTGACGTAGCAGAGGAATGCCGCGCCGCTGGCGGCAGCGATGGCTCCGCCGATGGCCGAGGTGATGTGATCGTAGCCGGGGGCAATGTCGGTGACGAGAGGGCCGAGGACGTAGAACGGCGCGCCCTTGCAGATAGTCTGCTGCACTTTCATGTTGGCGGCGATCTGATCCAGCGGCACATGTCCCGGGCCTTCGACCATGACCTGCACGTCGCGCGCCCAGGCACGCTGCGTCAGTTCGCCGAGGCGGACCAGCTCGTCGATCTGGCAGATGTCAGTGGCGTCGGCCAGGCAGCCGGGACGGCAGGCGTCGCCAAGGCTTATGGTCACGTCGTGCTCGCGGCAGATCTCGAGGATCTCGTCAAAGTGCGAGTAGAACGGGTTTTCCTCGCCGGTCATGCTCATCCAGGCGAAAACGAGGCTGCCGCCGCGGCTGACGATGTTCATCTTGCGCTTGTTGGCACGGATCTGCTCAATGGTCTTGCGGGTGATGCCGCAGTGGAGCGTGACGAAATCGACGCCGTCCTCGGCATGCAGCCGCACCACGTCGACAAAGTCCTGCGCGGTGAGGGTGCTGAGATCGCGCTGATAGTGGATGACGCTGTCGTACACGGGCACGGTGCCGATCATCGCAGGACATTCACCGCACAGCTTGCGGCGGAAGGGCTGGGTGTTGCCGTGGCTGGACAGGTCCATGATGGCTTCGGCGCCCATGTTGACGGCGCTCATCACTTTTTTCATCTCGATGTCGTAATCCTTGCAGTCGCGGCTGACGCCCAGGTTGACGTTGATCTTGGTGCGCAGCATGCTGCCCACGCCGTTGGGATCCAGGCCCTTGTGGCCAGGGTTGGCAGGGATGACGGCTTTTCCTTCGGCCATCCAGCCCATCAGCTCCTGAACGGTGCGGCGCTCCTTGCGCGCGACGATCTCCATCTCCGGCGTGACGATGCCGCGTCTGGCGGCTTCCATCTGCGTGTGATAACTGCGTTCCATGTGCATGACTCCCCTTCTCTGATTTTTCCGGGGCCGCTGAACGAAAAAGGAGCGCCTCCCGCGTGAGAAGCGCTCCTGAAAAACGCGTGCGAATTTCTGCGTTCCCTACGCGGGCATTACCCCAACAGGTTCGGCGGGTCGGAGCCTCAGCTCCCTCTCAGCCCGCTTGCGCGCGAGCTCCCCGTTTTTGTTTCACGGACAAAGTGTACCACCTGCGCCCCCGGTTGGCAAGGGAGGAATGCAGCTCAGCGGTACGCATGCGTCAGCCGGGCACTCCTTGACAGATGATAGCCTTTAAATTATCATAGGTGTGCAAGAGGTGAAGGCATGAACAAGATCGTCTTTTTCAGAAACGCAAAGGGACAAGAGCCTGTAAAGGAACTTCTTCTCTCCTTAAAGTCGAAAGCGGCAGGCAGCAAGGACGCCCGCATCAACTTTGAAAAGATCATGGACTATCTTGATTATTTGGAATCCGACGGACTGGCGATCGGCGAGCCCTACATCAAGCATCTGGAGGGCGAGATCTGGGAGCTTCGTCCATTGAAGAACAGGATTCTCTTTGTCGCTCTTTTTGACGATACGTTTTATCTTCTCCATCACTTTGTGAAAAAGACACAGAAGACGCCGCGAAGTGGAATAGAGAAAGCAAAACGGGAATTGGCATATCTGCTCAGCTCTCTTGAGGAGGCGAACGAATAAATGAACCAGAACGCGATCGGCAGCACCTGGGAAGATTTCAAGCGTGAGCATTGCACGCCCGAAGAGATCGCAGCAAGCAATCTGCGCGTTGCGCTGATGCGGGAACTGACGTCCGTGCGCAAGCAAAAGGGTTTTTCGCAAAGAAGCCTTGGGGCGGCCACAGGGATCAGCCAGCCAGTCATCGCAAAACTCGAAAAAGGCATCACCTCTCCGCAGGTGGATACGCTCTCAAAACTCCTTTACGCGCTTGGCATGAAGCTGGCTATCGTGCCGCTCGATCATCCCGACACGCTCAGCTCCGGCCAGGCTGGTGCCTGCGACTGATCTGCACCGCAATCGTCCGCGACTTCAAAAATCCCCCGCCCACGGCAGCGAAGCCGGAGGCGGGGGATTTTTTATAAACGGATTTCTTTGTGTCTTAGGAATAGGATGTCTGCTTTGATTTTTACGCCTTCGGATGACTCTTGCCGTAATCCAGCGCCAGGGCGCTCATC
>JAGAYQ010000258.1 GCA_017940445.1 Pyramidobacter sp.
CCTCCCAGCTACGATCCGAATCCTGAGCCCGGAGAGTCCGTATCGCCAGGAGTCTATGCCATGCCTCAGGGGCAAGGATTCCACCGCTTTGGATGCAAGTTCATCCGCGACGGACACGGAAAGATGCGCCGCGGTCTGCTGTATATGACTTCTGAGGAAGCGCTGCACCGCGGCTATCGCCCCTGCCGCACCTGCTTCCCCGGCGCGCGGTACTGATGCGAAGCTGGTTGAAGTGCAAAAGCGGCCAGGCTGCTTAGCCTGTGTCTGATCTTCAGCTGTAATGAAAGCGGAGCTGTTCCACATGGAACGGCTCCGCTTTTGTCATTCTTATAGCAAAGAGCAAATCGCTATAATCAAGCCTTTTTGTAAAAAATTATCGAGTCTTTTGATACATTTGACAAATGCTCCCTGCTTTGGTATAAACAACTCAGACCGGCTGCAGTTTCAAGTTTGAAAGCGCCGGCGAATTTCCGCTGAAAGAGAGATGTTGAACGTGAAGAAGTCCACCCGCGTGCTCCTGTGTCTGGCTGTCCTGGCTGTCGTCCTGATCGGCGCGGCTGCGGCTATCGCCGCGTATGGTCCTGGCCCTGGGTACCACCATCGTCCCGGCCCGGGCTATCACTACGGCCCGCCTCCCGGACATCGTCCGCCGCCCCCGCCGCCTCCCGGCTACGGTCCGTATCCCGGACACCGTCCGCCGCCTCCGCCCCCTCGTCCTGAGTGGGTCTGGGTCATGCCCGGCGGTCAGGCGTATCATCATCACTGGTGCAAGTTCGTCAGCGGCCTTCGCGGGCTGATCCGGATCCCCCGCCATGAGGCGCGCCGCCGCGGCTATCGCCACTGCCGCACCTGCTTCCGTTACTAATTTTATCTCATAAAGAAAAGCCGCCGAAGTTCACGCTTCGGCGGCTTTTTGTGTCATCGCGAAAAGATGCAGCGGTGTCCGGGGGTGCTGTAGCAGGCGTTGCACGACACACAGCGCGACGGCGCGCGGTCGCAGCTTTTCCAGCGGGCGGGCAGGGCAGGTTCGCGCACCAGCGGGCGCGAAAGCGACAGAAATTCGATCTGCGTCTCGTTCAGCAGACGCTCCATGCAGTCGATGCTGCGATGCCCTCCGACGAGGATCACGGGGATCGAAAGCTGCCGGGCCAGCGGCGCGGCAAGGCCGCGGAAATACGCTTCGTTCACGCCGGCGCGAATGCCTGGAACGGACGTGCCGTTGCCGCTGATCTCAACGGAGTCGAGACCGCTGCGCGCGCACAGAGCACAGACGGCGGCGCAGTCGTCAGGCGTCAGACCGCCGCGGATGAAGTCGCTGCCGTTGATCTTCATCGTCACATGCAGGGACGGCGCGCTCGCCTTGATCCCGCGCAAAATCTCGACGATCAGGCGGGCGCGATTCTCGGCGCTGCCGCCGTACTCGTCGGTGCGATGATTGTACGCGGGGCTGATGAAGCGGCTCAGGAAAAATCCGTGTGCGGCGTGGATCTGCACGCCGTCGCAGCCGCTTTTTTCGGCCCGCACGGCGGCGGCAATGAAGCTGCCGCGCACGGCGGCGATGTCGGCCGCGCTCATGCTGTCGATCGTCATGTTTCGATGCGCGCCGTTGTACTCGCCCAGCGCCAGCTGGACGATGACGGGGCAGTCGTGCGCATGGATCAGCTTCGTCAGCCGCTGGTGCTCGGGGATCAGCTCGTCGCGCGACAGACGCGCCATGCCCTCAAAATAATGGTCGTCGTCCGCCACGGATGTGAAACCCGTGATGATGGCGCCGACGCCGCCTGCGGCAAGACGCTCATACTGCGCGAAAAGCTCTTCACTCATATGCCCGTCCTCATCGGCAAGAGCTTCCCAGGTTGCCGAGCGGATCAGGCGGTTTTTCAGACGCAGTTTTCCGAGTGAGACAGGATCAAAGATCGTTTTCATTTTTTCTCCTTTATTTATCGTTTACCTGAATGAACCAGCCGCGGGGGACTTCGACGATCGAGAGTTCTCCGCGTTCCTCGAGAGCGCGCGCCGCATCGCGGGCCTGCGCTTCGTCCAGTGCAAAAGCGGCGCGCAGCTCCTGCGACGACATCAGCGGATGCCAGTGAAGCAGCGCCGAAAGTGCTTCCGGTGAAAAGGCCGGCTTTTGCGAAACGACAGCACCATTGCTGATGCGCATGATTGCTTGGGCGTGCGCGTGATCGCTTGGGCGTGCTCGTGAAAATTGCCCATTCCCGACAGCATCATCGCGCTGTTGCCGTATTGAACGAGCGTCGCCGGCAGCGAATGCACGCCCAGAGACGCGGTGAAGCGCAGATCGCGCTCCAGCGCCTCGCGCGTCTTGGCGCTGCCGAGTGCGCGCGAGAATAACTCCGTGTCCAGCCCTGTCAGGGCGGCGACGCGGATCAGCTCATCGCGCTTCGTTGCCGGCCGTGTCTCGACGACGACGGCATAGCGCAGACGATAGAGGAAACGCTCCGCCTTATCGGGCGCGATCAGCTGCGCTGCCTTGAATGCCAGATTGAGCGGCAGCGAAGAGGGCCGGTCGGGTGCGAACAGCGCGAAGCCGTCCATCAGGATCGGCAGTCCGCCGATGGCCTCCTCGCTCTGATAGATGCGCGCCAGCCGCGCGTTGTAGAGCCGAAAGCGCTCTTCCGGCGTCCGTGAGCGCTCCTGCGCCGTCATGAAGTCGTGAGCGTCGCGCACCAGCAGCGCCATCACAGTGCGGAACTCGATCTGCGCTCCAAGGTGCGTCTCCAGCTGCCTTAGCACCGGCTCGTGCTCATACGACAGGCCCATCATCGGGTCGGTGAACGTGGTCAGAACGATGCGTTCCATGTGGGCCTCAGCGCAGCCGGGCGATGTCGAACGCGGCGCAGCCGGCGCTCCATACGCCGATGTCGCCGAATCTGATAAAGACGTTTTCCGGCGGCACGCCGAGCACGTCGTCAAACGCCCGCGATACGGCCGCAGCGAAGCGGTCGAAGCCGACGTGATCTTCGCTGCCGAAGAAATCCGCGCTGATCAGGGCTGCCGGCGCCTCTGCCCCGCGCAGATACAGACGGCAGGGCGGCTCGAAGCAGAGCAGCAGCGACGCCTCGCTCTTGCCGGGAACGAGAGAAACGGCCTGGCCGATGCGGCTTTTCAGAGCCAGCTCCTGCTCGCGGCTCATCGCCGCGCTGGTGCGAACGGTGACGAACGGCATCAGTTCCCCCTCCATTCCTTCATCAGCGAAAGCAGCGCCTCGGCTGTTTCGCGGTGCTTCATCTGATACGTGTGGCCTGTCTTTTCGATGAAGATCATTTTGTTTTGCGCGGCCGTGGGCATGTGGTCGTTGACGTTGTGCAGAAAACGCGCCGGATCGCCTCCGGCGAAGTTGTCATACGTGCCGATCAGCAGCGCGCCGCTGTGCGTTATGCCCTTCGCCACCGAAAAATCGCCGGCGGGGTCGGTGTGCGCGTTGTCGAGATAGCCCGAAAAAAGCCAGTCGTGAGCCGTGTCGGCGATGCACTCCACCCAGCCCATGAACGGAAAGGGCAGCGTCTCGTTCCCGCGTCCCTGTTCCACATAGAACTTCACGGTTTCCTTTTCGCGCTTCGACACGCCGCTCATCATAAAGCTCAGATTGGCCGGACTGAGCCGCACGAATTTTTCAACCGGCCCCTCGTGGTGCCGCGACAGGTAATACATCACTTTGTTTGCCCCCAGCGAGTGCCCCGACAGGAAGACGTGCTTGTAGCCTGCGTCCTGGGCCCAGTCCAGATACGCCTCGATATCCTCGTCGGTGTACGAAAAACGCTCGTTCCACGAGCCGATCAGCTCGCGCTCGCCCGTGCGCGCATTGACCGTCGGGATCTGCCCGAAGGCATCGTTCGTCTGCGCGTAGACGAAATCGAAGCCTCCCGAGTTCAGCTCTGCCCCGAAATCGTAATAAAACGGATTGGAGTAGAAATTCCCATGGATGCCGGTGATGTTCACCAGCACCGTATCCGCCTCCGGCGCGTCGAACAGCGCGCCGTTCAGCACGCTGCCGCGCCGCGTGGCGACGTTCAGCTTTTTCATCCTCATCGCTCCCTTTGCGGACTTTGCGAACCGTCTTTTCTACAATACTACATTTCTAAAAAGATAGATATATTGTCCCCGAAAAAACAGGCACGGTATTCCCGCGCCTGATGACACTACAGTTCGGAACCGATGAACGCCGCCAGACGGGCGATCATCTCCTCGTTGCGGCGGTAATACGTCCACTTGCCGTGCCGCTCGGACAGCAGCAGACCGGCGCGCTGGAGCAGATCGAGGTAGTTCGATACCGTCGACTGCGAGATGCCCGCCTTCGCCTGGATGCTGCTGACGCAGACGCCGCCTTTCAGGTCGACCGGCTCGTTCAGGCAGCCGCCCTGCGGAGGAAAGTTCTCCTGCGGGGCTTTCAGCCATTTCAGGATGTTCAGCCGCGTCTCGTTCGACAGCGCTTTGCAGATCTCGATCAGGTCCATCGCGGTCCCTCCTTCAGGGGTGATGAGGTTATTATATCGAAAAGTTGAGATATGTCAATGTGTCACCGGCAAAAAAATGCCAGCCGCCCGGACGCATCCGCGCGGCTGGTTCTGTATCATTTTGTGAAGAGCAGCAGACCGGAGACGATCAGATAGCCGTACACGACTTTGCGCAGCTTTTTCTGATCGAGGCGGTGGAAGATCTTGCCGCCGATCCAGGTGCCGATGAGCAGCGCCGCCAGCAGCAGCGCGTAGAGGCGCATCGTCTGCGCCGTGAACACGCCCGTGCGCCAGCGCATGAACGTCGTCATCAGCGAGTTGACGCAGAAGTGCGCGTTCAGCGTGGAGCGGTACTCGTCGTTGCTGTCGGCCACGCCGATGAGGTAAAGCGCCATGGGCGGGCCGCCGACGGCGAACAGGCCCGACGTGACGCCCGAGATCGCGCCGGCGATCACGCCGTTGCGCAGCGTCGGCCGGATGCGGATGCGGTCGCTGAAAAACAGTGAGTACACGCCCAGGGCTATCAGCACGCCGCCGAGCAGGTGCAGCATCAGCCGGTCGGCGGCGCGGGCGCTCAGCCAGACGAAGAAGCCGGAGAGGATGACGCTCGTGACCGTGCAGGGCCAGACCTTGCGCCAGTTCACGTATCTCCAGCCGCTCACGGCCACCATCACGGCCGTGGTCGATCCGCACAGTCCGGCAAGCGCCACCGCCTGCGCATAAGGAAGAAGATACGGCAGCAGCGACATGTTCAGCGGTCCGTATCCGAAGCCGCACACTGCCTGGACGACCGATCCCAGCAGGCTGACGGCGAAAGCTCCGGCGAAAATATATGACGACATCAGAAATCACTCCTCGCAAATCGTCGCAAAAACGTCATCATTTTACGCCTATTCCGTTTTCGCGGCAAGTGCGTTTGAGCGGTTCGCTTTTTCACGCCTGTCATGATATAATGCCCCGGTGCTTTCAATTCAATAAGACAGTTCGAGACCATCCTGTCTTTAAACAAAACTACGGGCTTCGCGCGGGCGCTTTTTTGAAAAAAAGCTGCCCGGCGCTCCGCTGTGCGTGGAGCGAGCGCGAAAAAGCGGATGGAGAGCTGAAAAAGAGCTCTCTTTTTTGTTGCCTTTTGCGCCGAAGCGCGCGAAAGGCTGGGAGGAATCATTCATGAACCTGCATGTCAGGACCCCTGCGGGAAAGATCGCCTTTTCTGCCCTTGTCGTCGCGCTCTACGTCGCTGTCATGGCGGCATCCGCCGGATTTGCCTTCGGCCAGTACCAGGTGCGCATTGCCACATCGCTCTACGCGCTTGCCGGCATCTTTCCGTTTCTCGTTGTGCCGCTGGGCTTTGCTAATTTCCTCAGCAATGCCCTCCTCGGCGGGCTGGGACCGCTCGACATGATCGGCGGCGTCATTGTCGGCCTGCTCACTTCCGGAGCGATCGCTCTCGCGCGCCGCAGCCGCTTCGCGCCCCTTGCGGCGTTCGCTGCCATCGCGCTCATTCCCGGCCTCGGCGTGCCTGTCTGGCTGAGCGTGCTGCTGCATGTGCCGTATTCGGTGCTGGCCGCGTCGCTGCTCGTCGGCCAGGTCATCGCCGGCGCTTTCGGCGCGCTGCTGCTGGCCGCGCTGCGCCGCCGCATCCATATCGATCAGGAGGATTGAAACCATGCCCCGCACTCAGGAAGAGATCGCCGGACTGTCCGCGCTCGGCCGTCCCGCTTCGATCCGCAAGGATTACACGCCCGAGGTGCTTGAAGCGTTCCCTAACAAGCACCCCGAGCATGACTATTTCGTCAAGTTCAACTGCCCGGAGTTCACCAGCCTGTGCCCTGTCACCGGCCAGCCCGACTTCGCCAGCATCACGATCAGCTATGTGCCCGACACCAAACTGGTGGAGAGCAAGTCGCTCAAGCTGTACCTGTTCAGCTTCCGCAACCGCGGTGACTTTCACGAGGACTGCGTCAACATCATCATGAACGACCTTATCGCCCTCATGCAGCCCAAGTATATCGAGGTGTGGGGCCGCTTTGCTCCGCGCGGCGGCATCAGCATCGATCCCTACGCCAACTGGGGCAAGCCGGGCACCACCTGGCGCAAGACGGCCGAGGAGCGCCTGTTCTATCACGACATGAACCCCGAGATGGTGCCGTGGCGGCGGTAAGGAAACGCTGATAAAATCCGCCATTGCCTGCGAAACGCTGTCCGAGAGGCTTCTTCGGATCTGACGAATTATCTCAGCGTTCCTGTGCGCTCGTCAATTTCAGCGCAATGTGTATCAATCTGCGTCTCTTTAAAACAGCAAGCAGTGAAAAGCAGCGCGTTCGGCCCTAGACAGCCGGACGCGCTGCTTTTTTGTTGTTCGTTCCACGAAGAACTTCGTCGTTTTTCTGCGCGGTGCAGAAAAATGAGCTTTGAGAATATTTTATTTTTACTTAAGACATGGTATAATTTATAAAATGAGATGGAGAGGCAGATTTTAGCGGGACAAGGAAAACGGCCCCAAAACTGGCGTCTCTGCCAGCGGGAGAAGGCCGCGCCATCGCAACAGATTACATCTTTGGAGCAGCACAGGCGCAGAACGGCACGGATTTCCCGAAGCGGCAGACGGGAGGTTAGTGCCGTTCTGTGCTTTTTTTTGTCGTCTCGCGGGATGATCTGCGTATTGATGATTTTTTCAGCCAGGCAAAAGGAAGAAGAAAGGAGCGATTTTTGATGAAGAAGTCCCGTGCCCGCATCCGTTCCGCCCGAGCGGTGGCGCTGGCTCTGTCGGCCGTGCTGCTGGCCGGCGGCGCCGGAGGTGTGACCCTGAGCGGCAAATTCCTTTCCCCCAACGAGACCGACAAGGGCGGCGCGGCCCTGCGCAGCGATACCGACATCGTGCGCGCCGACATCGACGAGGTGAGCCACAATCAGGTCTACACCTCCAAAGCGCCGTACACCGCGATGGGCGGAGGCATCTATTCAGACGCTTCGGTGACGCTCACGCGCAGCGGCAAAGAGCTCACTCTGAGCTACAACTCGGCCGAGGGCGACGGCTCGTGGCGCGACGCGCGCGGCGGCGCCGTGTACGCCGGCGGCGACATCACGCTGAGCGCGGCGACAGTGACCCTGGCGGGAAACGA